>NZ_DCLI01000055.1:0-37188 GCF_002320975.1 Clostridium sp. UBA1652 | reverse complement strand
AAAAAAATCACTCCTCCAGTTGTTTCATACAACCTTTAGAGTGATTATATTTAAATTAGTCTTACCCTTCCCATCCATCTGGGAACTCTGCATTGTGGTAAACCTCTTGAACATCATCGTCATCTTCAAGTAAGTCAAGCATCTTTTGGAACTTCTTAGCATCATCTTCATTAATTGCTGTATATGTATCTGGTATCATTTTTACAGATGCTTCTAAGAATTCTAAACCTTCTGCTTCTAAGGCTTCTCTAACTGTACTAAAGTCATCTGGTGCAGTTGTTATTACGAAAACTTCCTCTTCCGATGAAAAATCTTCAGCTCCTGAGTCTAAAGCTAACATCATGATTTCATCTTCATCTTTGTCTTCTTTTTCTATAACTATTTCACCTTTTTCTTGGAACATGAATCCAACACATCCGCTTGCTCCCATGTTTCCGCCACCTTTTGTAAAGGCACTTCTTACATTACCAGCAGATCTATTTTTGTTATCTGTTAGAGTTTCAACTATAACAGCTACTCCTGATGGACCATATCCTTCATAAACTATTGTTTCATAGTTTACTGAACCAAGTTCTCCTGAAGCTTTTTTAATAGCTCTTTGTATATTATCACTAGGCATATTCTCTGCTTTTGCTTTTGCTACAGCATCTCTTAGTCTAGCATTAGTTTCTGGATTAGCTCCACCATTTTTAACGCTAACAGCTATTTCTTTACCTATCTTTGTGAATATTTTTCCTCTTTTAGCATCTGTTTTGCCTTTTTTAGCTTGTATATTATGCCACTTTGAATGTCCTGACATTATATTTCCTCCTAACTTTGTTCCCTTATATGTTAACCCTTAAGGTCAATATCCTAAACCATTATAACATAGCATAAATTCCATCTGCAACTTGAAGTGGGTAATTTAGCCATATATCTATTCTAAACTTTTCAAAAGTCTATATTCTTCTTTAAAGAATATTCCTTCATCACCCTTTTTGATAACTGCTTTCCCATTAGTTGCTTCAGTTATTTCTTGTATGGCTTTTTCTGCTTCTTCTAATTCTAATAGCAGATGAACTTTTACATTTTCTCCATACTCTGAATCTTCTATATTCCAGTTATTTTCTCCACATATATATTGAATTTTACCTATTAAATCATAATTTATATCTATAGTTAAGGGAACACCCTTAACTTTTTCTACCATTCCTCCAGCCTTTATTGCTATGGAAGCACCTTTAGTATAGGCTCTTGTTAATCCCCCTGCCCCTAATAATACACCTCCAAAATACCTGGTAACCACTATAGCACAATCTACTATGCCTGTTTTTTTAATTACCTCTAAAATAGGTATTCCTGCTGTTCCTTGAGGTTCACCATCATCAGAATATCTTTGAATATTCATATTTTCTCCTATTACATAAGCCCAGCAGTTATGTGTAGCCATTTTGTGCTGACCCTTTATTTCCTGCACAAATGCTTTTGCTTCTTCTTCTGTTTCAACTCTTTTTATGTGACCTATAAATTGAGATTTCTTTTCTTCAAAATCATCCTTTGATTGTCTTTTAATTGTTAAATAAGACATGCTTTTCCCCCTATTGCTGTAATTCTTTTAATATTTTCTCCATTCCCTCATCTATTTTATCGTGGGTTGTTTGAGAGAAACCTATTCTAAAAAAATCGTCCCCATCTACTTCTTTTTTATAAAATAAGGCTCCTGGCGATATTAGTATCTTTTCTTTCTTAAGTATAGAAAAAAGCTTTCGTGAACTTGGAGAATCTTTTTCTAAAACCTTTAAGAAAAAGTTTAATCCCCCTTTTGGATCTATGTACTCAACTATATCTTTGAATTTCTCATCTAATATACTTTTCATATGTAAATATCTAGACTTATACTCTCCATTTAAATATTCTATATGCCTTTTCCAATAGTTATGCACTATGTAACGCTCCAAGGCCCTTTGCATTAAAGATGAGGTAGATATATCTGTATTTATTTTAGAGATATACATACTTTCTTTAAACTTTTCTGGTGCTATTACATACCCTATTCTTATTCCTGGCATAAAAATCTTTGAGAAACTCTTAATATATATTACTCTATCATAAATATCATACGCCTTTAATGGTTTATATTGCAAATTATCATCATAAATTAGTTCTGATAAATAGTCATCCTCTAATATGTAAAAGTCATAAATATTAGACAATTCTATAAGTTTTAGTTTTTTTTCATTTGAGTAACTAATTCCTGTTGGATTCTGAAAATAACTCATTATATACATGAATTTTATTTTTTCTTTTTTCAGTATCTTTTCTAGTTTCTCTAAATCCATTCCATCTTTCTCAATTGGAACTTCTATAACTTCTGCTCTTTTCCATCTAAATACAGAAAGAGCTCCTCCATAGGTTGGGTTCTCAACAACTACCTTGTCATTTACATTTAAGATAGCCTTTGAAGCTATATCTATTCCTTGCTGGGCTCCAGAAACTATAAGTATGTCTTCTTTTTTAACCCTGCCACTCCAAAAGTTTTTACTTATTTCTTCTCTAAGTTTATCATAACCCAAAACATCTTGATATAATAAAGCCTCAGCTCCATCTCTATCAAAAACCTCATTTATAACCATTTGTAAATCCTTAACTGGAAAAAAGGAAGATGATGTAGTCTCCCCTGTAAAATCTATATACTCTCTTAATGAACCTGCATTTAACAGTTTGAAAGTTTTATTATATTCTTTTTGAAAACTCTTAATTGCCTCTTTTTTTCTAGCATAGGTTCCACTTCCTATTTTCATAATAGCGTAGCCATCAGCTTGAAGTTTTTTATAAGCATTTACTATAGTTACATTATTCACTTCAAGAAAATTAGAAAGTTCTCTTATGGTAGGCAGTTTAGTTCCATCTTTTATCTTCCCAAAATCTATTAACTTTTTTATATGTTCAGAGATTTGTATATACTTAGAGATATCTTCATCAAACTCAACTAAGAACTTTTTCATTTCTCCTCCACTTTTTAGTTGAGAGTTAATACTCTATAAATTACAGTGAAAAAATTCAGCAAAGCTGAATTTCTCAATTAATTGTCAACTCTCAAATTTCAGTTCTCAACTAACTAAATGTTGTTATAATAATATACATTTTCCTTATATCTAAAACCATTTAAACTTTGTTCTAAAATTCTTCTATTTAAAATCTTGTTTTTATATAACTCATTTAATATAACTTCCATATTTATATATAGACCTTTGAATAACTCTTCTTCCCTTAAAAGCTGAGGAGTAACCCAGTTATCCTTATCTTTTATATAATCTATTAAAATCCTTGAAGACTGTTTTAAATTCACATTTAGATAGTTTTTTATGTACGTAATCATTTCTTTAATTGCTTCTTCTTTATTAACCTGCTCAAAGAAAATCTTGTCTACTATTTCTTTAAAAGAATCATTTAAACTTATAACCATGTTTATAGAGTCTTTACTTACTAAATATCCATTATTGTTTATGTACAGCTTGGCAAAGGACTCCATAGCCTTTAAAGACAGTTCAAAGGCTGTATATCTTCTATTATTATATAAATACTTATTAAGTACATTTATAGATTTTAATGTTTCTCCTAGATAAACCAGATTCATTTTTTCTTTTTCTATATCTGGAACATATCTAAGTTCATCATGTATTTTTCTTATGGATAAATCATTACATATTATAAGTCTTGAAGTTATTAATATCTGATCTATCTTCTTATTTGAATTATTCATTAAGTTATTTTTAGATATAAGTTTTAAATGAATAGGCACTTCATTTAAAGTTAAATTAATATCCTTTATATCATTGATTAAGTTATCAATAACAACTAATAAATCTATATTAGACCCTTCCCATAGATCGCCGCTTACCATTGAGCCATAGGCTAACACTGCTAATACATGTTTATTTTTTTCTAAATCTTCTTTTATACTTGAAAAAGCCTTCTGGTATTCCACAATCTTTGTATTCATATAACTCACCCCAATATTTTAAGCTTATTATATATCATATGTACAAATCTTGTATACTTTTTTCTGCTTCTTCTCCACAATTATCACAGTGAAATATGTGTACACAACAAGAGTTTATATACTCTATCTCTTGCTTATTTCCATAGGGATCTCTATATTCCTGTTCTCTCCCAATGTCATTCATTAAACCTCCACATTTCCCACACTTTATCGTACTACTTATTATCTTGTTACATATAGGACATATTTTCTCCATAAAAAATCCCTCCTGCATCATAGTTTATTCTAATTTAAACCATTTATACAGGAAGGATAATTTAATTATTTTAAGATAAGTTCGCTATACTTGTTGTAAGCTTCATCATCTACTTCTGCTTTGATGTAAGTTCCTTCTTCTTTATAATCTTCTTCAAGTACATTGCTGTTGTTGTGAAGATATGAAACTATACCACCTTGGTCGTAAGGTATGATAAACTCTGCAAGTTTGAGTTTGTTAGGTAACTTATCCCCAATCTTTAATAGAAGTTTATCTAAGTTTATCTTTTGTTTTGCAGATATCTCAATGATTTCATAGTTTGAGAACTCATCTCTTAGTTCAGAAAGAGCTTCTTCATTTGCTAAGTCTATCTTGTTTAGTACCAAGAAACCATCTTTATCTCTTGCACCAAGTTCAGCTAAAACTTCTTCAACTGCTTTAATCTGTTCTCTAGCTGTATCTGAAGCTGCATCAACTACGTGAAGTAACATGTCAGAGTAGATAACTTCTTCTAAGGTTGACTTAAAAGCTTCAACTAGTTCATGAGGAAGTTTTCTTACAAACCCAACTGTGTCAGTTAAAGTTATTAGTCTGTTATCAAGTAGGTTTATAGCTCTAGTTGTAGTATCTAAAGTTGCAAACAACATGTTAGCTTCAAATACTTTTTCTTTTTTATTTCCTTCACCTATTGATACCATGTCGCACAAAGTGTTTCTAAGTGTTGACTTCCCTGCATTAGTATAACCAACTAGTGAAACTTGAGGTATACTTTGTTTTCCTCTTCTTTCTCTTTGAACTTCTCTATTTTTCTTTATCTTTTTAAGTTCATCACCTAAGTCATAAATTCTTTCTTTTATATGTCTTCTATCAGTTTCAAGTTTCTTTTCTCCAGGTCCTCTAGTACCTATTCCACCACCAGTTCTAGATAGTATGGTTCCAAGTCCTGATAGTCTAGATGCTCTATACTTAAGTTGTGCAAGTTCTACTTGAATTCTTGCTTCTCTAGTTTTAGCTCTTCTTGCAAATATCTCAAGTATTAAAGTAGTTCTATCTATTACTTTAGTACCTATAGCTTCTTCTAAGTTTCTAACTTGAGAACCAGATAGTTCTTCATCAAAGATTATCAAGTTTGCTCTTAAAGTCTGTTTAAGATTAGCAATTTCTGAAACTTTCCCACTTCCTATAAACAAAGCTGCATCTATCTTTGCTCTATTTTGAAATACCTTGTTTAAGACAGTTATATCACAAGCTTTAGCAAGTTCACCTAGTTCATTTAAACTTTCTTCTGTATCTGTACCAACAAGTATAGCTCTTTCTGCTAAGTCTTCTTCAACATTACTTCTCTTTAGTGCAGTTTCTAAGTTCTGAATTTTCTCTCCTATATTAAAGTCAAAACTTTCATTTAAGTTTAACCCTAACATGGTTTCAACTATTAAAATATCATTCTCTACTGCACAAAAACCTATAGATACCTCTTTAGGAGTACCATCAACTACGCCAACTGCAACTAGTGCATCTAGTTTAAGTTTTAAAAGTGCAGTTACATCAAGTGCAGACAAGTGTGAGTTTCCATTAGGATGAGTATGAACTATTCTAACTCCTGCTAACTTCTTCTCACTTATATCTATAATAGGAAGTTCTACCGAGTTTGAGTCACCTACTGCAACTGAAACTATGTTTCCTCTTCTATCTATTCCTACAGATATTTCTCTTTCAACTAATGATGTCAATCTTGAGATTGTATCAATTATTTCCATAGAGCAATATTCATACTTTAAAACTTTTAATTTATATATTTCTTCTAACTCTTTTAAATAAGAGTTTTTAATTCCTTCAATATTTCCATAAATCATAAAATTTCACCTCATTTTCTTTAATTGCTAAAACTTTCAATGTAATTTTAAACTATATAATAGTAGATGTAAACTATATTAGTTTGTCTATTTTGAATGAAATTATAGTAGGTGTTGAAATATAGCAAAAAAATTGTTAATATGGATATTATGATTTTAGTATTTTTAAATATTCTATATTAATTGTTGGAGGATACCATGGAAGATAAAAAAAGAAATATACTTATTTCAGAGGAACAAATTTCCGTAAGAATTAAGGAATTAGGAAAAGAGCTTTCAGAAGAATATAAAGATAAAAATCTATATGTTCTATCACTTTTAAGAGGAAGCTTTATATTTTCAGCTGATTTAGTGAGAGCTTTAGATGTTAAAACTAAAGTTGGTTTTATGACTACATCAAGCTATGGTCACGCAGAAGAATCTACAGGTAAAGTAAAGGTTATTAACGATATTCCTGATAACATTGAGGGATATGATGTTTTAATAGTTGATGATATAGTAGATACAGGATACACAATGGAGTTTATAGTTAACCATGTTAAATCATTAGGAGCAAAATCAGTAAAATCGTGTGTTTTATTAGATAAACCTTCAAGAAGAAAGGTTGATATAAACCCTGACTATAGATGTTTTGAAATTGAAGATGTTTTTGTAGTTGGCTTCGGATTAGATTATGGCAATTACTATAGAAATGTTCCTTACGTATTTAACTGGGAATAATACATACATATTTAGGTATCACAAACTTAGTTTGTGATACCTTTTCTTTTATATGAATATTATAATATATATTATTTTTTTAGGTGATCTAATGTTTATATCCATGCCAGAGTCATTTAATGTTCAAGTTAAATATGATGAAAACTTAGTTTTTAATAGAAAAGAGACAATTATAGGTATATCCCTGCCTTTAGGTGGTGGTGAAGAGAGATGGCCATCTGACAGCAACTTTCTTAAAGATTATGCAAGAAGAAGAAATGCAGTATTAAAATTTTCAGAGCTTACTATAACTACCTCGGACCAGTTAGCAGAAGTTGAAAAACTTCTAGCACAAGGAATAGATGTGTTAATCATAGCTCCAGTAAATTCAGAGGAAGCTTCAATAATAGTTGATAAAGTTAAAGCGTATAATATTCCTGTTGTTGCTTATGATAGATTTATTTTTAATGCTGATATTGACTTTTTTGTATCATTTAATGCGCTAAATATAGGGGAACTACAAGGTAGATATCTAACTCAAAGAGCTCCTACTGGCAATTACATTGTACTTGCTGGTGATCCCACTGATTCTAACTCAATATTATATAAAGATGGGGCTATGATTTATATTAAACCTTTAGAAGCTATTGGGAGAATAAAAGTAGTTACTGATGAATTTATTAAAGATTGGAATCCTGATGTAGCTTATGATGTTGTGAAAAAATCCCTAGTAGCAAATAACAATAATATTGTTGCAATCTTATCCCCAAACGATGCTTTTGCAGGTGCATCAATAAAGGCACTAAAGGAACAAAATCTTGCTGGAAAGGTTCTTGTTACTGGACTAGATGCAGAACCATCGGCTCTTAAAAGAATTCTTGATGGAACACAATCTATGACTATTTTTACTGACTTCAGAAAAGAGGCAGAAGCTGCAATTGATATTGCAATAAAATTAGCTAATAATCTACCATTAAGTATTTATATAGAAATTAATAATGGAAAAAAAGAAGTTCCTTCATTATTGCTGGTACCAATAGTTGTTGATAGAAATAATATACAAGAGGTTCTTCTAAATAGCGGGTATATTACTCTACACGATATTTACTCCTTGCAAAACTGAGGTGATATAAATGTTTATAAACTTACCAGAAAATTTTTATATGAAGGTTCAATATGATAAGAATTTATTAATATATAGAAAAGAAATAAATATTGGTATATCCTTACCTGTAGGTGGCGGAGAAATCAGATGGCCTGAAGATGGTAGGCTACTTGAAGATTATGCAAAAAAACAAAATGCAATATTAACTTACTGTGAAACCTCCAGCTCTACAAGTCAGCAAAGCACAGAAATTGACGCACTTTTATTAAAAAACATAGATGTTTTAATCATTGCTCCTGTGAATTCAGAAGAAGCTTCTACTATTGTTGAAAAAGTTAAAAAGGCAGGTGTTAAAGTAGTTGCATATGACAGAATGATTTTAAATAGTGATGTTGATTTTTTTGTAACCTATAGTTCTCTTAGCATAGGTGAGCTTCAAGGGAGATATCTTACAACTAGGGCTCCTCGTGGTAATTACATTTTTTTATCTGGAGGAAATGATGATGCTAATTCAATATTATTAAAAGAAGGGGCAATGGTTTATATTCGTCCTTTGCAGGCTATAGGTAATATAAAAATCGTTACTGACGCATCAATTAATGCCTATAATACTGAAGTTACTTATAATGTCGTGAAAAATTCTCTTCTTGAAAACAATAATATTGTTGCTATTTTAGCTCCAAATGACGCCATGGCTGGAGCTTCAATTAAAGCCTTAGAGGAAGAAGGTCTTGCTGGTAAGGTTTTAGTAACTGGACATGATGCAGAGCTTGATACTGTAAAAAGGATACTCAATGGAACACAAGCTATGACTGTTTTCACAGATTTTAGAAAAGAAGCTCAAACTGCTATTGATATAGCTATAAATTTAGCTAGCAATAAAATTCTAAACATATACCCCACTGTATATAATGGTGAAAAAAATGTCCCCTCAATACTTCTAACACCAGTTACTGTTGATAGAAACAACGTAAACGAGGTTCTCATAAATAGTGGGTATATAAAGTTTAGTGATATTTACACACTTCATAATTAATCCTATATTTAATTTATAAAATTAACCTCCTTGCGTAACATTGTAAAAATCTAGTTAAACTTATTAAGGTTGAAGATAACCATATATATCTTCAACCTTAATTTTATTTTCCAAAGTCTAAATTAGTTGTAGGTACTTTTCCCACTATTATAGTTTCAGCAACTGGTATGGTGTTCTTTATCTGTACTTCATCACTTTTTGTTGCAATTATAACTTTTATTGAAGTTTCAACCTCCAGGTAAATCTTATGCCGCGTTTGGTTAATTCCAGCTGACTCAAACTCAGATATATAATTTGTCTTTACACTTCCTATAGGCAACATTCTAACTTTAACTGATGGTCCTAAATTAGATAATATAACATTTTTACTTATATATCCTATAGGTATCTTTATCCCAACAGCACCCATCTCTCTTAACTTATTTTGAGATTCTAAAGAAACCTTAGCTGCTAAAGAGTTTAGTTTTATAGTATCGGCTCTAATCATGGTAATATTTCCTTGCCCATCCTTTTCTATTTTCATAATATCATCATAATTAAATTCTTTATCATATAAGTCTAAAATGTTTCGATCTATGACTTCAATAGCTCTTGTTCTCATCTCTCCATCTGCTACAACCATGAGGGTTGACAATATTATTTTATCTAACATGTATATAAATAATATTAACAAGCTAATAATTATAGATAAAAATACTAATATTCGTTTATTAGTTGATGTTTTTTTAGTATAATATTTCATATGCAACCTCTCAATTTTATTATTAACATTTTTTATGTTATAATGATTACTAAATGATGATTAATTCATTTTCATGTGTTTTAGGAGGAAAGAATGAACAATAACAATAAAGAAAATACAAAACCTAAAAATAAATCCAAGAAAAAAAAGAAATCCCGAAAAGTATTTAAAACAATTGCATTATCTATTGGATTTATTATATTAACTGGAATTATAGTCGCCTGTGGATACGCTTATGCAATAATTAAAAGTGCACCAGAATTAGACGTAAATTCAGTTTTAAGTTTAAGTGAACCTTCTGCCATATATGATAGCAATGAACAGCTTATCGATACTGTACACACCGAAGAAGAGCGTTACGTGGTCTCACTTAATAATATGTCTGATTATTTGAAAAATGCCTATGTGTCTATAGAAGATGAGAGATTTTATGACCATATGGGTATAGATTTAAGAAGAATCGCAGGGGCTGCTTTTACTGATGTTAAAAATAAGTTAACTGGAAAATCTGGTCTGCATGGTGCATCCACTTTAACCCAGCAGCTTTTAAAAAATACTATCTTAACTAACGATGTTACTATGGAAAGAAAATTAACAGAAATGTACCTTGCTACTAAGTTAGAAAAGATACTTCAAAAAGATCAAATCTTAGAAGCATACCTTAATACCATTCCTTTAGGTGGTAAGTTATACGGAGTTGAAGCGGCTTCTATGTACTACTTTGGAAAACCAGCTTTAGAACTTAATTTAATACAAAGTGCTTATATAGCTGGAATTACTCAAGCTCCATCTTATTACAGCGCATACACAGAAAAAATGCAAACTGACCCTACTCCTTTCATAAATAGAACTAAAACCGTTTTATCAAAAATGAAGGATCTAGGTAAAATATCAGAGGAAGAATATAACCAAGCTATTAGTACTCTAGATGAAAAACAGAGAGATGCTTATGAATTTAAAACTCAAAAGATATCTTATAAGTTAAATTACGAATGGTTTGTTAATCCAGCTATCGCTCAAGTTAAAAAAGACTTAAAAGAACAATTAAAATTAAGCGATGCTGAAATATCAAAGATGTTAGTAAATGGTGGTTTAAAAATATACACTACCATGGATAGATCTCTTCAAGATCATGCTCAAAGTGTTTTAGACAACGAAACCAACTTGGGTATTTTCGGTAAATCTGCTGAAAAAAATGATAAAGGAGTTTATACACTTCAAGCTTCAGCGGTAATCATGGACTATAGAAGCGGTCAAGTTAAAGCTATGATAGGAGGAAGAGGAGAACAGGATGCTAACTCTTTAAACAGAGCTTACAGCATATTAAAACCTATAGGTTCATCTACTAAACCTTTAACTGTATACGCTCCTGCTATAGATTTAAAAATGGTTAATGCTGCAACAGGATTCAATGATGCTCCACTACCTACAGAGTTCCAAAACAAATATAAAAATAATGGAGTACCTTATAATCCTCAAAACTCAGATGGATATAGCGGCCTAATCCCATTAAGATTAGGCTTAGGAAAATCTAAAAACGTTGTTGCAGTGCAAGTTGAAGATAAAATAGGTTTAAAAAATGGCTTAGCTTATGGTGAACAATTTGGTCTTGTTTATTCTAATGAATCTAAAGGAATTGCTACATTAGCTCTTGGCGAATTCACTAGTGATCCTAAAAATCCAGATGGTGGTAATCCATTTATATTAGCTCAAGCTTATGGAACTTTTGGTAATAGTGGTATTTATACAGAAGGTGCACTATACACTAAGGTTGTAGATGCAACAGGAAAAACCATATTAACTAAAACTCCAAAAACTAAAACAATACTTTCTGCTCAAGCAGCATATATAACTTATGATTTGCTTAAAGAGCCAATTAATTACACTGGTCCAAGTGCTAAGTGGGGCTCGATGCCAGTTCAAGGTAAAACAGGTACCACTACAAGCAGTACCAATCTATGGTTTGCAGGTTTAACCCCCTACTTATCTGGAGCTGTTTGGGTAGGTTATGATCAACCTGAAAAACTTAGTGGCGGAAGTAATAACGTAGCAGGCTTATGGGCAAAAATAATGGCAAAGGCTCATGAAGGTTTGGAAGTTAAGGACATAACTCAACCTTCAGGAATGACTAAAATGTCTTTGTGTTCTCTAACAGGAAAGCTTGCAACTGAAGCTTGTAAAAATGATCCTAGAGGAAGTAAGGTTGTTAGTGAATGGGTTATAGATGGCTCGGCACCTACTGAAACCTGCGATATTCACGTTACAGCTAAGGTTAATAAGCTTAATGGAAAGCTTGCAACCTCAAGTACTCCTGCAAACTTAATTGAGGAAAGAGTATTTATTAAAGGTGCTACAGGCGCAGATGCCCAGTATGCTCTTCCTACAGAACAAGATGATTACAAACCATCTGATGATAAAAAAGATAATGATAAAAAAAACGATGACAAAAAAGATGATGACGATACAGAGAAAAATGATACACCAACAACTAATAATCCAACAAAACCTGCAACTACTTAAAATAAAAAACAAGGAGACTGATTAAAATTCAGTCTCCTTGTTTATTTTCTTGAACTAAGTCCAATCAAACATTCCCTATCTTCTGTTGTAAAAGATAATGTAGCAGGGTTATAATCTCTTCTAATTATGCTATTAAAAACTTTCGATGCAACCTCATTATAATTACCGCATAAATCAGTTATATCATCATTAAAAAACTGTACTATCTCTTTCTTTATTATTCCAACTACTTGCCCAACAGTTTCTGCTACCACATTTGGAATTATCCCATCTGTAATTACAAATCCCCTATATAATGGGTTTCCACCTAATGCATCCGTTAAAAGCTTTGACAGCTCTTCCCCATTTAATTTATGAATTCTGGGATAAACCCTTATTTCACAAGGTGCATAAACCTTTATTTTTAATCTACTTTCACCGTATACATACTCTGGAACAAGCATATTGGCAATAGCTTTAGCTTTTTTATTATCATTAACTAAAATCCTAACAACATATTTCTCACAAGATCTTTCCTCAAGTTCTCCAACTTCCACTTGAGGGTCTAATCCAATGGTACAAGCAATTTTGTTTCTTTGAGTTACCCATGGTGGAGATAACTTAGTACCTGAGTGTATCATATAATTACCCCCTTTTAACTTCCTATTTTAGTATATTCTTCCAGTCGAATAATGTTGAATATTTTAAGTTAACTTTTGAAAACAAATTTGCTTAGAAATCTGATTATTGCTTGAATCAAGGGTATATTTATATATGTATGGACAATTATTTTCTCTCCAAAGCCTCATATAAATTGCATCAGCTTTCTCTTTATAATAATAATTTTCCTCATATTCATCACTAAACTCTAAAAATTCTTTAATTGAAGACATTTCAAGTTCTACATCACTATTTTTAGAATTTTTGAACAAGGGATATAAGTATTTGAGAGGAAGTAGATATTTATTTTTATCTTTTTTCTTCCCCTCCAAAATAAGCCTCTTTATAAAGGTATCTTTTTCCTCTTCTTTTATATACAATTCTAAAAACAGGAGACCTCTTTTATTTTTATTTACCTTTAACTTCATATTTTTCTCCTATTCTTTATCATAAGTTAAGCTCTAGATTAACAATCTTCTAAATCTTCAATTTGTACACTTATTGCTTTAACAGATATCTGCACTTCATAAATAGATAATCCTAAAGAAATAAGCAAAGCTATAAGGGACACTCCAAAGGTTATTTCTCCCAGTAAATATCTATCTAAAAATATACTAAACATTGATAATACGCATAAAAAGAAACTTATTGCAGCAGCAATTTGAGTATATCTTATAATTTGTATTCTTTTATTTAAATTTCTAATCTGCTTTAAAAATCTAGGCTCCTTTTCTTTTCTATACTGAATATCTAAACTTCTTAATAACTGAGCTAAATTTAAAAATCTTGTTGTATATGCAGATATCAACAATGAAATAGCTGTAAATAATAAGGCAGGTGTGGTTAATTCAAACTTCATTACTCTTCTCCTATTTTTAAAATATTATAATATTATAATATTGTAATGTTCCAACATTATAACATTGTAATATTATAATAATACTTCTACAAATTTATTTCAAATATTCACTTATTTTTACTAATTAAACATATAACTTCTTCTCTATCCATATTTAACTTGTCCATTTTTGTACTATGTAGTATAATTATTCTATAAATTCAGAAAATGGAGGTGCTAAACATGGGATTAAGAGATTTAGTAGAAAAAAAGAAAAGAGAACAATTAAAGAGAAAGAAGATAGAATCTGCAAAGAAAATTAGTGCAGGTGCTACTGCTGGTATAGCTCTTGGAGTTCTAGGCGGATTACTTTTAGCTCCTAAGTCTGGTAAAGAAACAAGAGAAGACATTAAGGATGCTTATAAAAAAACTAATGAAAATATAAAAAACACTGTAAATGATACAATTACTTTAGCTAAAGAAAAAAAAGAAGAAACTATTTCTAATGTAAAAGAAGCTAAAGAAAAAATCGCTTCATACCTAGAATCTAAGAAAAATGCTGATGTAGTTACTAAGGAGATTGAAGAAGTTAAAGAAGCAGTTGAAGAAATAGCTGATAACTTGGAGGAATAAGATGTACGTTGATATAAGATATATATTTTGGGGTATTATAGGAATAGCTCTTGTTATAACCTTAGGTTACTTAGCCCTAACTTTTAAAAAACTATCAAGTTTATTAGACAATATTAACTCTACCCTAACTTCTAATAAGGAAAACATAAATAAAACAACAACTAACATTGCTGATATAACTGGCAATGTTAAAGATATCAGTGATGCAGCAACTGATGTTACTGCTGATGTTATCGTTGCTAAAGATAGCCTTATAAACAATATGGTTATTTTTAAAGACATCTTATCAATAATTTTAACTACATTTAAAAAATAAAAAAGCGACTATGTCGCTTTTTTTATTCTATATATTCTAATAACTTTTCTGTTAACTCTTCTCCAACTATAGCATTAATAATTTTAAAAGTTCCTTCCATTGAGCTCTTCCCACCTCTAGCTGTAACTATTCTCCCATTATCTACAAAGTTTTTTCCACTTATAGTAGTTGAAGGCGATAATACTTGAACTTTATCAACTATAAAATTAGGAGCTGCAATAGTGTGATCCTTAATTAATCCGCATTGAGCTAAAAGTAAGATTCCCTCTCCAGTAGCAATTATAAAATCCGAAGACTTGTACTCATTTTTTACGAAACTGCAAAGTTTTGAATCATTTAATACATTATTAAAGCTGCTTCCCCCTGGTATTATAAGTATATCGGGAGAAAGTTCATTCTCTATACCTCTTCTTGGAATTATATCTACTCCATTTGAAGCTTTGACAGTCCGCTCTCCTACTGTATATAAATCAAATATTTCTTTATCAGCTACTTTATTTAAGAGATTAAATAGTTCGAAGGTTGATGCTATTTCCATAAAATCTACACCATCATAAACTACACAACATACATTTTTCTTTTCGCTTTTAGATATAGTTAAAAAAGAACTTTTAGAAATTCTATAAGTAAATTCTCCTTTTTGCTGCCTTATGACTTCAAAACCAAAGGTATCCTCTATGCTTTCAGGATATCTATTTAATACCTTTTCCATCATAATTTGTCCACCAAATTCTAAAAAATAATACTCTAATAACAATCTAATTGCTTCTTTTCCATATCCTTGTCTTCTGTATTTATCTTCTATTTTAATATTAAACCTAGCTATCTTAGTTGCAGAGTCATATCCATGAAAACTGACTTCTCCAATAGGTACATTATCTATATTATAAATCAAACAATAAAAGTTCTTACCATCAGAAGGATAAATCATTTTTTGATAAAATAGCTGCCACTTTTCTTTAGGGAAATTAAAAACGCCCCCTATATCCTCCATTGTCTTTTCATCATTCCACAATTTCTGGGTATATTCTAATTCATTGAATTCCGGCTGTTTAATGTATATTAATTTCCCATCACGCCTATATAAATTATTTTTCATATAATCACCCATAATTTCCTTTGATACTAATAATATCTCATATTTTAACTTTTTTATCAATTGCATTTTATTTTTGATAGTTATTTGTAACTTATGAGGTAAAAAAATCTTGATTTACTTATTTATTGACTATATAATAATATTTGTTTGTTTAGTAATCTTAAACTTTCAGTTTAGTAAAACTTACATTTCACAACTTAAAAGGAGTGTTTATATGCAAATAGGTGATAAAATACGACGATTAAGAATCGAGAAACAATTAACTCAAGAAGAATTAGCTAATAGATGTGAACTCTCTAAAGGATTTATTTCTCAACTAGAAAATGATCTAACTTCTCCATCTATAGCTACTTTAATAGATATATTAGAAATCTTAGGTACTAACCTTACAGAGTTTTTTAGTGAAGACAATCAAGAAAGAGTTACTTTCACTAAAGATGATATGTTTGAAAAAGAAGACTCTGAGCTTAAGTATTCCCTTATGTGGTTAATACCTAATGCTCAAAAAAATGAAATGGAACCTATTATGATAACTCTTGATCCAGATGGAAGATATGTAGAAGAAGAACCTCATGAAGGTGAGGAATTTGGATATGTATTATCTGGTATAATAACTCTTCATTTAGGCGACAGAAAATACAAAGTTAGAAAAGGCGAAAGCTTTTATTTTAAACCTAGGGAAAATCACTTTATTTCTAATCCTGGTAAAACTTCAGCAAAGGTTATATGGATTAGTACTCCCCCATCATTTTAGAAAGAGGTGTTTGTTTTGTCAGAAAACATTATTGAAATTAAAAATGTATCAAAAAATTATGATGAGCATAAGGTATTAGATGACTTATGTATTAGTGTAAAGAAAAATGAGTTTTTGACTCTTTTAGGTCCTAGTGGTTGTGGAAAAACAACAACCTTAAAGATATTAGCAGGTTTTGAATCAGCTGATAAAGGCGACATTATTTTTGAAGAGAAAGTTATTAATAATATTCCTCCATATAAGAGAGCTCTTAATACTGTGTTCCAAAAGTATGCATTATTCCCACACATGGATGTATATGATAATGTATCTTTTGGTTTAAAAATAAAAAAGCTTTCCAAAGATGAAATAGATGAAAAAGTTAAAAATATTCTTAAATTAGTTTCTCTTGATGGCTTTGAAAATCGTAGTATTGACTCCTTATCAGGTGGTCAACAGCAAAGAGTTGCTATAGCTAGAGCTTTAGTAAACGAACCTAAAGTTTTGCTTCTAGATGAGCCTTTAGGTGCTTTAGATTTAATACTTAGAAAAGAAATGCAACTTGAACTTAAAAAGATTCAACAAAAGTTAGGTATAACCTTTATATTTGTAACTCACGATCAAGAAGAAGCATTAACTATGTCTGATAAAATTATAGTTATGAATAACGGTAAAATTCAACAAATGGGAACGCCAGAAGATATCTATAATGAACCTGCAAACTCTTTTGTAGCAAGATTTATAGGAGAAAGTAACATCTTACCTGGAATTATGAAAGAAGATTTTAACGTAAACTTCTGCAATAAAGATTTCGAATGTGTGGACAAGGGCTTCTTAGAAAATGAAGAAATTGAAGTGGTAATACGCCCTGAAGATATAAAGATAACTTCCAAGGAAGAAGGAATGTTATTTGGAACTGTAACTTCAGTAATTTTTAAAGGTGTTCATTATGAGATAGAACTTATGGAAGCTGATAGAAGATGGATAATACATAATACTAAAAATGCTTCAGTTGGAGATGTTCTAGGAATGAATATATTCCCAGAAGATATTCACATAATGAGAAAGGTGAGTGAAAATGAATAAGAGAAAAGGACTTGCAGCTTATCCTTACCTAGTTTGGAGTATTCTATTTATAGTTATTCCACTACTTATAGTATTATTTTTCAGCTTTACTATAAAAGTTGATGATTCTTATGTTTTTAGCTTAGAGAACTATCAAAAACTATTTTCAACTCAATACCTAAAGGTTTTTGGAAGAAGTTTAAGCTTAGCTTTAATCTCAACTTTAGCTTGTTTAGTTTTAGGCTACCCTATTGCTTATATAATCTCTAAAAAAGCTGCTAGTAGTAGAAATATGCTTATAATGCTCATTATTCTTCCTATGTGGATGAACTTTTTACTTAGAACCTATTCTTGGCTTTCTATCTTAGGTAAAAATGGTATCATAAATACTCTTTTAATGAAGATAGGTTTAGGTCCTATAGATATACTTTATACAGATACTGCTGTTATTTTAGGAATGATATACAACTTTTTACCTTTTATGATTATTCCTATTTATACAGTACTAATAAAGATTGATTCTGATTTATTAAATGCTGCTGCAGATTTAGGTGCAGATAGATCAATCGTATTTAAAAAGGTTATTTTCCCACTATCAATCCCAGGGGTAATGTCTGGTATAACAATGGTATTTATGCCTGCTGTATCAACTTTTATAATTTCAAGCCTTCTAGGTGGTGGACAATACATGTTAGTTGGTAACCTTATAGAACAGCAATTTACGAATATAGGAGATTGGAATTTTGGATCTGCTATTTCAATTTTTATGATGATAATAATTCTTATATCTATGGCTATACTGTCTAGATATGAAGGTGACAGCAGTAAGGAAGGCGGTGCTATTTTATAATGAAAAGATTAGAAAGTATAAGCTCAAAAGTGTACATGTTTTTAATTTTCTTATTTCTATATGCACCTATACTTGCTTTATTAGTGTTTTCCTTTAATGATTCTAAATCCATGGCATCTTGGCAAGGATTTACCTTCAAGTGGTATATAGAGCTTCTTCACAAC
Source organism: Clostridium sp. UBA1652 (assembly GCF_002320975.1). NCBI lineage: Bacteria > Bacillati > Bacillota > Clostridia > Eubacteriales > Clostridiaceae > Clostridium > Clostridium sp. UBA1652. The sequence goes on along the minus strand of NZ_DCLI01000055.1, from coordinate 18,658 downwards.
GATAAGATTCTAAGAGCCTTATATAACACCATACTTATAGCTTTATCATCAGCAACTATAGCAACTATTATAGGTACTATTGCAGCTATCGGTATATTTAATATGAAAGGTAAACTTAAGAACATTTTATTAAACATAAACTACTTACCTGTTCTTAACCCAGATATAGTTACAGGTATAGCTTTGATGAGTTTATTTGTATTCTTTAGTCTTACTTTTGGATATAAAACAATGCTTTTAGCCCATATTACCTTTAATATACCCTATGTAATATTATCTGTTTTACCTAAACTTAAACAAATGCCTGTTAATATAACGGATGCAGCTTTAGATTTAGGTGCAACACCTAGTTATACTTTAAGAAAGATAATAATTCCTCAAATACAACCAGGTATTTTAGCAGGTTTCTTGATGGCTTTTACCATGAGTATAGACGACTTTGTAATTTCCTTCTTTACTACTGGTTCAGGAGTTTCAAATCTTTCTATAGAGATTTTCTCAATGGCTAGAAGAGGAATTAAACCAGAAATAAATGCACTTTCAACTTTGATGTTTATTACAGTACTTTCTCTTTTACTTCTTGTAAATAAGAAAGAGTTAACTTCTGAAAAGAAAACTAAGAAAGTAACTAACAAAAATAACAATAGAGCCTTAGCTTTTGCTCTTGCTATTGTTGTACTTGTTTCTACTTTAGTATTTGTTGGAAAGAGTAACTCTGCTACTAAAACCCTAAATGTATTTAACGTAGGTGATTACATAGATAGAGATCTTCTTAACAAGTTTGAACAAGAGACAGGCATAAAGGTAAACTATGAAGAATATGATACAAACGAAATAATGTATCAAAAACTAAAAGGTGGTAATTCAGACTATGATATAGTTGTACCATCTGATTACATGTTAGAGAAAATGATTAAAGAAGATATGGTTGAGAAACTTAACTTTGACAATCTTCCTAACTATGAGTATATAGATGAAGATTATAAAGGTCTTTCATATGACCCTAATAATGAATATTCTGTACCATATATGTGGGGAACAGTTGGTATAATCTACAACACAACTATGGTTGATGACCCTGTAGATTCTTGGAACATTCTTTGGAATCCTAAATATACTAAGGAAATAATGATGTTTGACTCTATAAGAGATACCCTAGCTATTTCTCTTAAAAGATTAGGATATTCTTTAAATTCTACTAATCCACAAGAAATAACTAAAGCTAAAGATGAGTTAATTAAACAAAAACCTTTAGTTAAGGCATATGTTGTTGATGAAGTTAAGGATAGAATGATAGGTGGAGAAGCTGCTTTAGCTACAGTTTGGTCTGGAGATGCTATCTATATGATGGAAGAGAACCCTGACTTAGCTTATGTGGTTCCTGAGGAAGGAAGTAACAAGTGGTTTGATACTATGGTAATTCCTAAAGGATCAAAACATAAAGAAGAAGCTGAAGCCTTTATAAACTTCTTGCTTGACCCAGAAAATGCAAAACAAAACGTTGAGTATATTGGATACTCTACTCCAAACGCTGCCGCTTACGAGCTTCTAGATGAAGAAACTCAAGAAGATGAGGCTGCTTATCCTACTGAAGATATTTTAGACAAATGTGAAGTATTTATAGATTTAGGAGATAAGATAAAACTTTATGATGATGCATGGCTTGAAATAAAAAGTCATTAAAACAAAAACGGATTCCTTAAAAGAATCCGTTTTTTATATGTTATTAAATAGCTTAAAACCAAAGTGCTATTTCCCTTTCAGCACTAGCTTTAGAATCAGATGAGTGTACTGAGTTTTCAGTTTTATTAACTGCAAAAAGCTTTCTTATAGTTCCCTCTTCTGCCTTTTCTGGATCTGTTGCTCCATTTATCCTTCTTACTTCCTCTACTGCATTTTCACCTTCTAAAATCACAGCACATAAAGGACTTCTTGTTATATATTTTATAAGATTATCATAGAATGCTTTTTCTTTATGTTCTTCGTAGTGTTTTTCAGCTAAGCTTTTATCCACTTTAAAAAGCTTCATAGCTACTATTTTTAGATTATTACTTTCATAACAGTCCAATATCTTTCCTATTAAATTTCTTTCAACTGCATCAGGTTTAATTAGAACAAAACTTTTCTCAATCATAGTCATAAATTCCTCCATATTCCAGTCTACTTAATATTATACCAAATATTCTGTAAATTTCAAATATTAAAATATTTCTCTTTTATTTTTCCTTTTATGAAACTTTTTGATATAATTTTATTATTAAAGGTTGGAGGTAATTATGAAAAGATATCATATTATTGCTTCTGGTAGAGTTCAGGGAGTTGGTTTTAGATATTTTGTACTTCTTAAAGCCAACACCCTTAATTTAACTGGAACAGTTAGAAATCAATCCAATGGAAATGTTGAAATTTTTGCTCAAGGAGACGAAGAGCATATTCTTAAACTAATAAGTGAACTTTATAAAGGAAATAGCTTTTCTTCTGTTGATGACATAAGTTCAAAGGAAGTTCCTTTAGAGAATAAAGAAAAATCTTTTAAACTAGTCTACTAATGAAAAAATAGTTAAGTGTTCAACTCGAACCCTTAACTATTTCCAAACTGTTTATTAAATTTATCTTTTAATACAATGCTATCTAGTATCATAAGATCATTTGCCCTTACTATAGAGTATATATCTATAGCATATACCTTTTCACCTTTTGCATTTTGTGCTGTTGAATATCCACCTTTTTCTAAAGCCTTTGCCATAGCTTCATAATCTTTCGCCTCAAAAACCCCCGCCTGTCTATATCTAGGATGAGTGGTTAAAAAGTTACCATAATCATCAAAAGACTCTGATACGGTGTCATATAACCTAAATTTATCTTTTATTTTTTCATTATGAAACTCTGTGGTTTCCATAGTTACACTTTTTCCCTTCCAACTAGTATCAGCCTTTATGCCAAAGTAGTTCTTTGCCTGTTGGCTTAATACTGATTCTCCCCAGTGACTTTCATAGAAAGCTTGTGCAACTACTATAGAAGGTAATATCCCATACTTTTCATAAACCTCTATTGCATAAGGTTTAATGCTTTCAACAAACATTCTTTGAGGTGAGTCTTTCTTTAAATTCTCTGAATATAGTCCCATCTCATCTAATTGTTCATAATATGATGTTACTCTTGCTGTTTGCTTATCATCAAATTTTAAATCCGCTGCTACCTCTAGCATATCTTTTGAGCCGTAATATGTTTTGCCGCCTGACTGTTTTTCTATTATAAAACTTTCAGCTATGTTTTCTATTTCATTTTCATCAACGTTTACTATGTAATTATTTGCTTTTACAGCACTAATTGCTGCAAGCTCTTTCCAATTTAACTGAATCTTTTCTACACCCATTTTATCAGCTTCATCTACATACAATCTAACTATATCCTTAGTTATTGCTATGTTTTTAAGTCTTGCCTGCTCTAACTTGTATCTGTTGTACTTTTTAAGAGCATATACTGACCCTAAAGCCCCTATTAGCATTATAACCATAAGCGTAGCTAAAATTTTAAGTCCTCTTCCTTTTTTCATTAAACCACCTCACTTTAACATAATATCATAAATTCCTTTGGTTTGAATATAAAAAACACCAGAAAATTTCTGGTGTTTTTATTAAAAATATGTTACAAATTCTTAACTTAACTTTATTATCCTTTTATTTACTGCACTTATTATTCCTTTTATGGAAGCTAATATGATATTACTATCTGTTCCTACTCCATAATAACTTTCATTTTTGTCATCTGTTATTTCAATATATGCAACTGATTCTGCATTTGAGTCACTTCCTAAAGAGTGCTGAGTATATGATGTTACCTTGCATCCTCCAAATAGTCCATTTAAGGCATGAACAAAGGCATCTATAGGCCCATTACCTGAACCTGTTATATTAACCTTCTCACCATTATTTTTCATCTCAGCCTTTATACATATGTCTTGACTTGAAAACTCTTTACTACTGATTTCAAAGCTCTCTAAGACTAGTGGAGCCGGTATATTTAAATAGTTATCTTTAAAGGCTTCTAATATAGTTTCAGCATTAACTTCTTTTGCACTTTTATCTGCAATGTTTTGAATAGCTAAACTTAAATCCTTTTGCATAAATTTAGGTATAGTAAATCCATAATAGTTTTGCATGATAAAGGCTATTCCACCTTTTCCTGATTGAGCGTTAATTCTAATTAAAGCTTCATAATTTCTGCCAACATCTTTAGGATCTATAGGTAGATATGGAACCTCCCAGTATCCGCCCTCTTTGTAATCAACAAGTCCTTTATTAATAGCATCTTGATGAGAACCTGAATATGCAGTGTATACAAGTTCCCCAGCATAAGGTTGCCTTTCTGGGATAATCATCTCGGTACAATCTTCATATATATCTACTACATTATCTATCTTACCAAAATCTATCTCTGGATCTATCCCTTGTGTATATAGATTTAATCCTAAAGTAACTAAATCTACATTCCCAGTTCTCTCTCCATTACCAAATAGAGTTCCTTCTATACGATCTATTCCAGCAAGCATAGCAAGTTCTGCAGTTGCAATTGCTGTTCCTCTATCGTTATGAGGATGAGAACTAAGTATGATACATTCTCTATTTTCTATATTATTTGAGAACCACTCTATTTGATCTGCATATATATTAGGTGTATACATCTCTACTGTTGTAGGAAGATTTAAAATAACCTTATCTTCTATAGTAGGTTTCCACTCCTTAACTACTGCATCACATATCTCTAATGCATACTCTAATTCTGTTCCACTGAAACTTTCCGGAGAATACTCTAAGGTAAATTTAGTTTCTGGATATTCTCTTGTTAATTCCTTTATAATTTTAGTTCCTTCTACTGCTAAATCTATAACTTCTTGTTTAGATTTATTAAACACAACTCTTCTTTGTGCTACTGATGTAGAGTTATATAAATGTACTACTGCCTTCTTTGCTCCTTTAAGAGCTTCAAAGGACTTTTCTATAAGTTCTCTTCTTGCCTGAGTTAATATTTGTATAGTAACATCTTCTGGTATTAAATTATTTTCAATAAGATGTCTAGTAAAATCAAATTCTATTTGCGAAGCTGCTGGAAAACCTATTTCAATTTCCTTGTACCCCATTTCAACAAGGAGATTAAAAAACTCCATCTTTTTCTCTAAGCTCATAGGATTTCTAAGCGCTTGGTTACCATCTCTTAAGTCTACACTACACCATATTGGTGCTTTAGTTATGAGATTACTCGGCCACTTTCTTTCTTTTAATTCTACATTTTGATACTGCTTATACTTTTTAAATCCTTCTCTTTTCATAGTTTAGCCCCCTTTTTTATTTGAAATTGGACGGTAGAGTTCTCAGCTTCTTTTTAACTTTATAAATATACATGAAATTATTACAAACTCCTAAAGCATAAAAAGCGCCCTAACACTCCATATTGGAGCGCAAGGGCGCGGTACCATCCAAACTTATAACTTAATTAAAATAACGGTTATTAACCGGTTGAATCTACTTAATTTCAATTCACAGCTCTTTGAGCGAGTTCAGAAAATTCATCTGCAGACTTACACCAACCGACTGCTCTCTAAAAAACTCTTCTTCTTACTACTCTCATTCATCGCCTTTGATATTTTAGTAAAATATTATACTAATTCCATATAAATGTCAACCCTATTTTTCCAAATTATTTTTAACGTAATTAGGAAGAGCAAATGAACCTCTATGAATATCCTCATTATAATATTTAGTATAGTTTAATTTTTCTTTAAATTCAAACCCTTTAAAGTCCTTTAAAGGATGATATTTTTTAGAAGCAAATCCAAATAACCAATGTCCTGATGCATATGTAGGCATGTTATATTGATAAACTTCACATATAGGGAAGATATTTTTAATCTTACTATATGATCTCTTCATTTCTCTAGCGTTATTAGGATAATATGGACTTTCACATTGGTTAACCATAATTCCATCCTTTGTTAAAGCCTTAAAGCAGTCTTTATAGAATGACTCTGTAAATAGTCCCTCTCCAGGCCCTATTGGATCTGTAGAATCTACAATTATTATATCATAATAATCTTCCTTATCTTTAACATACTCTAATCCATCTTGATAAAAGACCTTAACTCTTTCATCAGAAAGTTTACTTGAAGTAAAAGGTAGGTATTTTATAGATGCCTCAACAACCACTGGATCTATTTCAACCATGTGAATTTCTTCAATATTTTTAAAAGATGTAAGTTCTCTAACTGTACCTCCATCTCCTCCACCTATTACTAAAGCCCTTTTTATATTAGGATTAACTCCTAACGCCACATGAGTTATCATTTCATGATAAATAAACTCATCCTTTTCAGTAACCATTGTCCATCCATCAATAACTAAAACTCTTCCAAACTCATAAGTATCTATAATATCGATTTTTTGAAAATCGCTTTGTCCTGTAAATATATGTTCCTTTACCTTCATTGAAAATTTAACATTTTCAGTTTGATTTTCTGTATACCACAATTCCATCTTTGTTCCTCCTACTATTTAACATCCATAGGTTTAAAAGTTATAACTTCGTCCTGAACCTTAGAATAATTTCTTATTTTCTCAACCATTCCTCTAGCAATTTCTGTAGATTCACTTCTTTCTGCTTTTAGTACATCTTCTAAGTAATCAAATGCATCCCATGGATTTATTGTATCTCCACAGGTATATAAATCTACAGACGCATAACCATATTCTGGCCATGTATGAATTGTTAAATGAGATTCTTGTATTATTACTGCACCACTAACTCCCCAGGGATTAAACCTGTGAAAACAACTAGTCACTATCGTAGCCTTTGATCGTATAGCTGCCTCTCTCATATATTCTTCGATTATTTTATGATCCTTTAGTAAGTCCTTATCGCAATTATAATATTCAACTAAAATGTGTCTTCCCAATTGTTCTAGTTTCATTTTAATCCCTCCATTAATATTTAATATGTCCTATATGTTACATAAATATTTTTGTAGTAACACAGCGAATAACATAAAAACCTCCTTAAATCCTATTTATATAAACTTTTATATATATTTATATATATTTTGTTTACTAATATTAAATTTCAAGTTTAATTTATTAAACTTTTTTCATTTGTTTACTTTTACTAAACTTGATGTTTTATATATATTAACCAATAAATACTATATCACATTTTAAATGTTAATATATAATCCAAAATTAGGCGAAAAAATAAGATCAGCTTACTTTATACTAAACTAATCTTAATTTACTCATATTTTCTTTTATTATTTATGATTTCCTATATATATTGGTTAAAAATTATCCCAAAGTTCTTCTAAATCTTCATAATCCATAAATACATTTTCTAAAAGGTCAGCTACATCATCTTCATTCCAATAATTATATTTTTCAACATTCTGAAGGAAAATCACATTCCCATCAGTTTCACCTTTTACTAATTTTATTTTGTTAACTCTATGAACATATTCTTCAATAGGCAAAATTAATTCGTTGTTAATACTAAGACAGCATAACCTTTCGTTAGTTTCATCTCTTACATCAAGAACTATCTCTTCTTCATGTAAAAGTTTTTGAAGAAAATCTCTTTGAACCTTATTTCCATAATCAAACCACATATCATAGATACTTTCTTCAACCTCCCCTATCTTAATTAAAATCAAAAGTATGGTAACTTTTTTATTCTCAATATAGGCAGTTTTTATTCTTATATCTACCTCTTGGCTAATATAGTCTAATAGATCTTTGTAGTCTTTTATAAATATAAAAGGTACATCTTTCCCATTAAAATTAACCACTAAAGGTACTGCAGCACCAGGTGGTGTCTGATCTAACACATCATTTACCGTTATATTATTCATATTATCACTTCCTATACTATTAAGTCTCTCGCTAAATATCTAAGATAGAGTATAAAAGTGACTATATAAAATAGCCACTTCCCTATTTTTGTTTTGAGAATATTATAGCATAATTACTATATTTATACTATTTAACTTTTCTTAGTTCACTTAATTCCTCTTGTATCGCCTTAGCTAATTCCTCATAATCATTTAACAAATAATTATAGGCTAAGTCGTATATTTCCATCTCAACTTTGTATTCTTTTTCTCTATTTTTAATTTTTTCATCTTTTGTTCTATGTAAGTATTTTTCCACTAAACACTTGAAATATTCTTTATCTAAAAATTCCATTGATAATTTTAATTTTTCAAGATAATATAGGCTTTTCTTTTCCTTTATTAATAAAAAGTCAATAAACATAAAATATATGCTTTTATCATTAAGAGAGGCTTTAATCTTTTTAAAAAAGTACTCTTCGTCTATTAATTCTTCTATATCTTCTTCCGATATCCTTAATGATCTAAGTCTGTTTCTCAAATTATAGATTCTAGAATGTTCCTTAGTTTGAATTAATAAAGATATATACTTAGTATATGCTTCTTCTTTAGTTATTTCTCCCTGCCCTTGTATAGCAATTAAACAAAATAAGTCCTCTAAGTTTTCTGATGCTTTTTTAAATTCTAAACTACTTATATTGTACTTGTACTCCATCCAAAGCTCTTTTTCCCAAGTTAAACACCTAGAATCTAAGTTTTCTTTATAAACTTCTTTTTTTGATATTATATAAGCATTTTGTAGATTTCTATATGAATCTATATATTGTCTCTGCTGTTCCTTAATATACGCTAGATTAAGGTATGCATCTTCTATTTCACCAAACTTAAGAAGTACCTTTAAGCATAATTTTTCAGCTAATTCATAGTCTTCTAAGTTAACTGAACAATCTATCATAGAAACTAAACAAGTTAGTTCTTCATCCTTTTCTAAAGCTTCTTCTTTTGCCTTTGTAAACATATCTATAGCATCTTTAAATTTATTTTCTTTTTTAAGCCTAATTCCTTCATTGATTAATATCTGAAATTTACCTCTAGCCATATAGCATTCCTCCATCCCTAGAAGCAAGTGAAACTTGATATAGTCCCCCTTTTATTGTAATTTTTTTCTACAATAATGGCAACAAAAAAAGACGTTGGAATCAAATTCTCCAACATCTTTTTTATTTTAATACTAATAATTATTTTGACATTTTTTTATAAATATCAATAATTTCTTTCGCTAAATCAGTAAATGCCATTGCTGTCATTAAATGATCTTGACTATGTACTGTTAATAAAGTAATAGTTATATTATTACCACTTGCTTCTTCTGTTAACATATTAGTCTGAGCGTGGTGTGCATTAATTAAAGCTGCCCCCGCACTTTCTATCTTTGTATCAGCTAATTCAAAATCTCCTTCTTTTGCAGCCTTAATAGCTTCCGTTGCATCACTTCTAGCATTTCCACTATGAATGATTAAATCCATTATTGCTTCTAAATTTTTTTGTTCCACTAGCTCTACTTCCCTTCTATTAATGATTGTGCAAAATCTAAAACCTTACTGCCATTCATCATTCCATAGTCTGCTGTATCTATAACAGCAACTGGAATCTTTCCATTTACCTTCTTTTTAAAATCTTGTTCCATAAAACGTACTTGTGGTCCTAAGAGCATAACATCAATATCTGTTGTTTCAAGTTTTGTAACTGCTTCCGAAGCAGGTAATGCGAAAATTTCCGCTTCAACTTTTTTTTCTTCAGCTGCTTTCTTCATTTTCGATACTAACATACTTGTACTCATTCCTGCAGAACAAACTAGCATTATTGTTTTTTTCATATAAATCCCTCTTTTCTTCAAATGTTATATTATTATAATTCTTCACCTTTTGACTCAATAACTTTCTTGTACCAATAAAAGGACTTCTTAGGAATCCTACGCCCTGTACCCTTCCCTTCATCATCAAAGTCAACATAAATCAATCCATATCTTTTTTTCATCTCTCCAGTAGAGGCACTAATAACATCTATTGGTGTCCATAACATATATCCTAAAACCTCTACTCCATCTTTAAGAGCCTCTTTTACTTGTTTCAAGTGTTCGCTCAAATATTTTATTCGGTATTCATCATCTATAGTAAGATTGTCATTTAAAACATCAACAGCTCCTAGTCCATTTTCTACAATCATAATTGGTATTTTGTATCGACCATATAAATGATTTAAAGTCCACCTTAGCCCAATTGGATCAATAGGCCACCCCCAATCAGTTGCTTCAAGATAAGAATTCGTATCACCCTCCATCATATTTCCCTTTGTTTTTTTATTGGAAGTTGAAGCTGTTACAGTGTAGGAAGAGTAATAACTTAACGAGTAGAAATCTACACATCCTTCTCTAAGTACACTTAAGTCCTCATCAGTTATTTTAAGTGTAATATTATTTTCTTTTAAATATCTTTTTATATATGGTGGATACTCACCTCTAACATGAACATCTCCACAAAGCATGTTATATACCAAATCACTTTGCTGAGCTAAAATAACATCCTCTGGATTGTTAGTCATAGGTTGTATAGATGCATATGCTAACATACACCCAACTTTATTATTTTTGTTTATTCTATGAGCCATATTAACAACTCTAGCACTAGCAACTAGTTGATGGTGTACTGCTTGTATGCATTTTTGCTCCATGTCCGTCTCATCTTTTATAATCATTCCTAGTGACAAAAGTGATACCAACTTCATTTCTGCTGGAATTACACCACAATTAATTTCATTAAAAGTCAGCCAATACTTAACAATTCCATCATATCTTTTAATCACTACTTCGCTATACTTTACGAACAACCTTATTAATTCTCTATTACTCCAACCATTATACTTTTTTACTAGATTATATGGAATTTCATAGTGTGATAATGTAACTATAGGTTCAATATTATATTTAACTAATTCTTTGAATACATTATCATAAAATCTTAATCCTTCCTCATTTGGACTTTCATCATCTCCATTAGGAAAAATTCTTGACCATGCAATTGATAATCGTAAAGACTTAATTCCCATTTCTGCAAATAAAGCAATATCTTTTTTATACTTATTATAAAAATCTATTCCTCTTTGATTTGGATAATCTTTTTCTAAATCGATTTTAAACGTAAATTCTCTTGATTGTTCTGAATTGCCTCTAGCCAAAAGATCCGCAATACTTAGTCCCTTACCGCCTGTTAAATACGCACCTTCAACTTGGTTAGCTGCAATAGCACCACCAAACATGAAATTTTCTGTGAAAATACTCATAATACAATCTCCAATCTATCTCTAATTACTATTTTGTTCTTCCATAAGAGCACGTTTATCTGCTATTCTAAAGAAAGGATAGTATAATAAAGTGTATACAACAATACATATTAAGACCATTAAGAATACCCCAATCCCACCACTCAAGTATGCTGTAACTATGTTTGGTGTAACCCATGGAAGTTGCATTGTAGGATTTATATGTGAACCTATTCCCAGTTTAGTAAAGATTATAGCTATTGTTCCTCCTATTAAAGATGAACTTACTAGTGGTATAAAAAATATAGGATTTAACATAATAGGAGCTCCAAAAATAATAGGTTCATTAATATTAAAAATATTAGGAACTATTGATAATTTACCAAGAGCTTTGAACCTCTCAGATTTAGCTGAAAGCATACTAATTGCTAACCCTATAGTATTTCCAGCTCCACCTAAGTAAGCAGCCAAATAGACCATTGGAACATAAATATATGGTAAATCATACCCTCTTGCTCCACCTAAATAAGCAGCTATATTAGCAATAGTTGCACTTACTAGAATAGGTTCATATACACTTAATATAGGAGCTGGATGGATTCCAAAAAACCATAATAAATTCATTAAAGTAAACATACCTATCATTGACCAAGGAGATGTACTAAATGACAGTATAGGTGCTGTCACAAATGTATTTATAGCAACAAAAATATCTCCATAAGGTGTTAAACTAAACATTAATTTCACCAAAAATATGAAAGTAAAAATAATTATAGCTACAAATGTTGGACTTAATGAATCTGAAACCATGGATGGTACCGACTCTGGAAATTTTATAGTAATATTCTTTTTCATTAAAAACACATATGTAGAAGAAATAACTATAGCCACAATAATTCCAACAAACATTCCATTACTTCCCAAATTGGCTAATGACAGTCCAGAAACTATCTCCCCACTTTCTGATTTTAAACTTTGTGGCATCAAAGCTATAAAAGAAGCTGCTGAAATAACACCCACAATAGTTCCATTCATTTTTTGTTCTGATGCATAGGAAACTGAAATAGCAAATGTCATATAAAGAGCTAACAAACCACTAGTTGCACCAATGAATTCATTTGATATATCATATATACCTGTACTTTGCATCAAATCAAACCATGACTGAATAGGAAAATTAGTAATAATAGCAATTGCGGCTACTCCAAGGGTTATTGAAATCGTACTCATTAATCCCGATGTTATCGCCTTAATAATTTTATTGTTTCCAATACCTGTAGAAAGTTTGTTTATAAACATATTAATATTTTCTTTCATTAATAAAACCTCCATCTTTATTTTTATTACATCCTCATTCTATCATAATAAAATTTGAAATTGCTTTCTCTTTTATTGTGTTACTAATCATTAAAAGGTTTCCATTTTCGATTATGCGAAAATAAATCTAAGTTTCAAACCATAATATGTTATTAATGTAAGTTTAATCATATAAGCTCTTAGAATAAATTCTCCTATTAAAACAAAAAAGGACTTCTTAAGAAGTCCCAATAAATCTTTAATTATTCATTTATAATCATTCTATTAATTAATATAGTAAAACTAATCAAAATAGCTCATATATCTTATTGATACTCGTAGCATCTTTAAACTTTATTTAAAAGTCTCTGCTGTAAACTTTCTAATTAAATAATCAACAACTAAAAACATAGGATATGTTTCATTTCTTAAATAGTTTTTCGAAGTAATCTTTATAGTATTTCCAAACCTTTCAGTTATCAAATTTTCTGTATGTTGAGTTAAAAGAACTGAATAACAATTGCTAGAAATTATTTTTGAAGTAATTTCAAAATTATCTGAAAGATACCCTCCAAATGAAGATATAATAATAGCAAGTGACCTTTCATCAAGAGTTTCTGCTAATTCTAATTGTCTTTGTTCTATCGCACCCATTTCAACAAATTTTCCAGCAAGCAGCAATCCTGCTTGAAGTCTGCTTAATGGGGAATTGAACTCTGGAAAACCAAATAAAACAACTCTATCATATTGTTGTATTTTCTTCACTAAATCATCTAGCTCACTAACAGCAAGAAAAGTTTTTACGTCTCTAATAGAATCAATAATTGAATCTGCATAATCATTAAAAAAAACTTCAGTGTCTGTTTTTAATGTCTTAATATCATTTAAATTCATACATAAAAAAGAAAGTTGATGTTGTTCTGAAAAGTAGTTAACAAATTTTTTCAATTCTTTAAACGAAGTGAAATTAAAATATTTACAGAACCTAGTAATTGTTGATTCTGAAATGAAAAGTAATTCAGCCATATCAGTTATACTATTTTCTTTAAAATTTTTCATATTTCTTAGAATATAGAGTATTATTCTAGAATAATTATCGTCTAACATATTAGAATTTAGATATTTAATCATTGCATCAAAATGATCCATTTTCTCCACCACCAAAATATATCTATCATCGAATTTTAACATATATATTTACAAAATTTAAAATATTATAAAAAATATTAATCTAATTAGGTGGATAAAATTCCTCCCAATTAGATTAATTGTATTATAATCCATAAATAATAATAAACGCAATAGTTATTTCTCTACTAATTCTCAATTATCAATTTTTAAACTATTCTATTTTTCTTTTCTCCCTTATAAAAGGCTTCTATATTCTCAACTAAATAACCAAAAAGCTTTTCTCTAGCTTCTACACTTGCCCAAGCTATATGAGGAGTTGCAACAAGTCTATCCTTGTTTTTAATCTGTAATAAAGGACTATCTTCACCTATTGGTTCTGAAACAAATACATCTAAAGCTGCACCTTTTATTAATCCCTCATCTAAAGCTTTTGCTAAATCCTCTTCTTTTACAATCGGTCCTCTACCCATATTTACTAAAACTGAATTCTTCTTCATCTTTTTTAAGTTTTCATAATTAATAAGTCCTAAAGTTTTATCATTAAGTGGAGCATGTATCGATATTATATCTGAAGTTGCTAGAAGTTCATCAAGCTCAACCTTAGTGTAGTCAGCATTGTTGTTATTTCCTGACGCTGAGTAATATTGAACTTCTGCACCAAAGGCAGTAGCAATAGCCGCAACCTTTCTTCCTATTGCACCAAGACCTATTATTCCCCAAGTTTTACCTGAGATATCATTAAACTCTCTATCTATATGCGTGAAAATAGGACTTTTAGTATAATTTCCACTTTTCACATAGTCATCATAATAAGCTATTTCATTGTATAGATGTAAAAGAGTTGCAAAAGTATGCTGAGCTACTGAGTTTGTAGAATAACCTGCAACATTAGTTACTGCTATTCCCTTTTCTTTAGCATACTCAATATCTATATTATTAAAACCTGTTGCCATTTCGCAGATTAGTTCAAGATTTTTTGCGTTTGACAAGTTATCTTTATTCAACTCAACTTTATTAGTTAAAATTACATTTGCATCCTGAATTCTTGAAGCTACTTCATTATCTTCTGTTAAATCATAATAAGTTACTTCTCCCAAAGAATCTAATAAGCTAAAATCTACATTCCCCATACTTATTCCATCTAATATCACAATTTTTCTCATGAATACTCTTCCTCCTAAAATTCCTTCTATATCTTATTATAATAAGTAGTTATTAAGTCTCTTCTCAACTACTTCAATCTTTTCACCTGTTCTTCTGCTATAATCCTCTATTTGATCCTTAGAAAGTTTAAGAAGATCAAAATATCTTGATTTTGGAGCCCCAAAGTATAATCCACATACAGATGATACTGGGTTCATCATATAGCTTTCAGTTAAAGTTACAGAAGTTACCTCAGTTCCATTTAATAATTTAAATAGTTTCTCCATTTGTTTAGGATCTTTTAAAGATGGATAACCAAAAGCTGGTCTTATTCCTCTATATTTACTTTGGAATAGTTCCTTTTTAGTTATATTTTCTTCTTTTGAGTAACCCCAATATACCTTTCTTATTTCCTCATGTAATTTCTCAGCAGATGCTTCAGCTAATCTATCACATAAAAGTTTAAGCATAATAGCTTTATAGTCTTCTCCGCTATTTTTAAGTTCTCTTTCGTACTCATTTACTTCAGTACCTGCTGTCACTAAAAATCCGCCTATATAATCAACTCTATTGCTATCTAACGGTGCTATAAAGTCAGCTAAGGATAAATATGAACCTTCTGATTTTTCTCTTTGTTGACGCAAGAAATTGAAAGTTTCTAAAACTCCACCCTTCTCATCGTTAATAACAACATCTTCTCCTGTAGAATTACATGGAAAAATACCAAATACACCCTTTGGGCACACTTTCTTATTTTTCTCTAATTCATCTAACATTTCATTTGCTTCCTTAAATAGCTTTTTAGCTTCTTGTGCATACTTCTCATCTTCTAAAATTTCTGGATAAGTTTTTTTCATTTCCCAAGCTATAAAGAAGAAAGTCCAATCTATATATTCTCTAAGTTCTCTAACTGAATACTTAATTTCTTTTATTCCTATAAACTCAGGTTTATCTATTACTTCAGTATTCCAATCAAGTTTTAAAGCTTTCTCTTTAGCCTCTTCTATAGAAACATTTTTTATAGAAATAGCTTTATAATTTTCTCTTGCTTTTTCATACTCTTCTTTTACCTTTTCTAAATATCCTTTTTTATCTTTCATTAGCTCTTTAAGAATCTCTACAGTTTTTGAAGCATCTCCTCCATAAATTACTCCATTAGAGTAATTAGGTGCTATCTTTAGAGCTGTATGAGTTTTAGAGGTCGTTGCACCACCTATTAATAATGGAACATCAAACCCTTGCTTTTCCATTTCTGAAGCTACCTGTGCCATCTCATCTAAAGATGGTGTAATAAGTCCACTTAAACCTATAGCATCTACATTTTCCTCTTTTGCTCTTTTTAATATTTCCTCACAAGGAACCATAACCCCTAAATCTATAACTTCAAAGTTATTGCAGGCTAATACAACTCCAACTATATTTTTACCTATATCGTGAACATCACCTTTTACTGTTGCTAAAAGTATCTTACCTGCTTTAGATCCACCTTTAGAATTTTCAGCTTTTATATATGGCATCAATATCTCTACAGCTTTTTTCATAACCCTTGCAGACTTAACTACTTGAGGAAGGAACATCTTTCCTTCACCAAATAAGTCTCCAACGATTTTCATTCCATCCATTAAAGGTCCTTCAATTATAATTAAAGCCTTATCATATTGTTTTCTAGCTTCCTCTAAATCCTCTTCAAGATAATCGCTTATTCCCTTAACTATTGCATGACTAAGTCTTTTCTCTATATTTTCACTTCTCCAAAGTTCTACTTTTTCTTCTTGTTTTCCACCTTGCTCTCTATACTTTTCAGCAAGTTCAAGAAGTTCTTCTCTAGCTCCTGGCTTCTTATTTAATACTACATTTTCAACTAGTTCTAGAAGTTCCTCTGGAATATCATCATAAATCCTTATCATTCCTGGATTAACAATCCCCATATCCATTCCAGCTTTAATAGCATGATATAAAAATACTGAATGCATAGCTTCTCTTATAACATTATTTCCTCTAAATGAAAAACTAAGATTAGAAACTCCTCCTGATATCTTTGCATAAGGTAGGTTTTCCTTTATCCATTTAGTTGCTTTAATAAAATCTACTCCATAATTATCATGCTCATCCATCCCAGTAGCTATTGCTAGTATATTAGGGTCAAATATTATATCTTCTGGTGGAAAGTTAATCTTATTAACTAATAAATCATAGGCTCTTTTGCATATCTCTAATCTTCTTTCATAATTATCAGCCTGACCTTTTTCATCAAAGGCCATTACAACTGTAGCTGCTCCAAAACTTTTAATGACCTTAGCTTTCTTTAAGAACTCTTCTTCTCCTTCTTTTAGAGATATAGAGTTAACTATAGGTTTTCCACCAATAGCTTGAAGCCCTGCCAAAATTACTTCCCATCTTGATGAGTCTATCATAATAGGTTTTCTTGCAACTTCAGGTTCAGATGCTAAAAGCTTTAAGAAGTGATCCATCTCTTCTTTTCCTTCTAAAAGTCCATCATCAAAGTTTACATCTAAAACCTGGGCTCCATTTTCAACCTGTTCCCTAGCTATTGCTAAAGCTTCTTCATACTTTTTCTCTCTTATAAGTCTTGCAAACTTAGCAGAACCTGCAACATTTAATCTCTCTCCTATATTTACAAAGTTATTTTCCTCTTTAACTTCTAGTAGTTCTAATCCTGCATAAGAACTTACTCTTTTTACTTCTGGTATAACTCTTGGTGAATAGTTTTGTGTAAGTTCATATATAGCTTTAATGTGTGCAGGAGTAGTTCCACAACAACCACCTACAATGTTTAAATGACTTTCATCTAATAGCTCCTTTAAATTCTTAACAGTTATTTCTGGAATCTCATCATATTCTCCTAATAAGTTTGGTAACCCTGCATTAGGATATACTGATATATATAAGTCCTGCTTTTTAGATAGCTCTTTTACAAATGGAACTAATTCCTTAACTCCAAATGAACAGTTCAAACCTATAGATATTACATAATCGCTTTTCATAGATACAGCAAAAGCTTCTAAGGTCTGACCTGATAGAATTCTTCCACCTTTATCATTTATTGTTCCAGAAATCATTATAGGAAGAATCTTACCTTTTTCTTCATAGACCTCTTTAGCTGCAATAATAGCTGCTCTAGCATTTAAGGAATCGAATATAGTCTCAATTAAAAGTGCATCTACTCCACCATCTATTAATCCTCTTATCTGAACTTTATAAGAATCTAAAACTTCTTTAAAACTTACGCTTCTATATGCTGGGTTTTCAACCTCTGGAGACATGGATAAGGTTTTATTAGTCGGCCCTATAGAACCTGCTACAAACCTTGGATTTTCTGGAGTCGAAAACTCATTAGCTACTTCTTTAGCTATTTTTGCTCCTTGGAAATTTAAATCATAAACTAAATCTGTTAATCCATAATCTTCTTGTGATATCACGTTACTGTTAAAAGTATTGGTCTCTATTATATGGGCTCCTGCCTCTAAATACGCTTTTTGTATTTCTTTAATAACCTCTGGCTTTGTTAAACTTAATAAATCATTATTACCTTTTTGATCTTTATTAAAATCCTTTAATAATTCTCCCCTAAAATCATCTTCTTTAAGTTTATATGCTTGAATACAAGTTCCCATTGCCCCATCAAGAACCAGTATTTTCTTTTCAAGTTCCTTTATTAATAATGTATCTTTAAATAAATGCCCCCTCATTAGTTGCCTCCTTAATTATCTAGTTTATTTGTATTTCTTTATACATTTTATGTATTATTATACTATATGAACTACTCCAATTCTATATTTAGACAAAATAATTGACTTTATGCCCTCTGCAAAAAATTTAAATTAATTCCTATACAAAAAAATGTAACCATATTATTATGCAATGTCATTAAGTTAGGAA
>NZ_DCLI01000093.1:0-29876 GCF_002320975.1 Clostridium sp. UBA1652 | reverse complement strand
CCATTTTTATTTTCCTCCTTACTAATTAAATAAACTTTGCCTAGCGTTTTGTATTTTGAAAAAATTGGAGCTCACGATCGGGATTGAACCGACGACCTCCGCCTTACCAAGGCGACGCTCTACCTACTGAGCTACGTGAGCAACTTAAATACATATATGTATAATATATATACCAATTATAAAGTTTACTATCCAATTTGGTATTTGTCAATATATTTGAATTAAAATAATTGCTATAATTTGAGACATTTTTCAAGTTTCCTTTTCACCCTCTGAAGGGCATTATCTATTGATTTAGCATGTCTATCTAAATCACAAGCAATCTCTTGATATGACTTACCATCTAGGTAGGATGTTAACACTTCCATTTCTAATTCCGTTAAGGCATTAGAAATCTCTTTTTCCATCCTCTCTATCTCTTCCTTACTTATTATCAATTCCTCAGGATCTGATATCTTAATTCCAGATAAAATATCTAATAAAGTTCTCTCAGACTCCTCTTCATAAACAGGTTTATTCAAAGATATATAAGTATTTAATGGTATATGCTTCTGTCTAGTAGCTGTTTTGATAGCTGTAATTATCTGTCTTGTTATACAAAGTTCAGCAAAAGCTCTAAATGAAGCTAATTTATGAGGGTTAAAATCTCTTATAGCCTTATATAAACCTATCATTCCTTCTTGATATATATCTTCTTTGTCCGCACCAATTAAGAAATAAGATTTAGCCTTTGTTTTTACAAACATCTCATATTTGCTAATTAGGTATTCTTGAGCCTCAATATTACCTTCCTTAGCCTCAACAGCAACATCTTCATCTAATCTATTCTTAAAATCAACATTTCTTTCTATAGACCTTTCACTATAACCCAAAGTACTCCCCCCTCATATGCCACTATTTAAGAATTAAAGGAGCTAATAAAATATTAGAATTTAACTTCTTCTCATCTTTTCCAACTTTTTCAATACCTCTTTATCTATACTGTCTTCCAAAAGATTTTTACTTCCCTTAGTTACTTTCTTAGTTTCACTTATTATTTCTTTTTCCATATTAACTATAATGTGATAAAACTCTAATGAAGATACTCGTATGGCTCCCCTTTGAAATATGGTTTGTTGCTCCAACCAATCAGATGTCACAACTAAAACCTCGAACCTTCTTCCCAGCTCATTTACTTGTCTCTCTATGTAATTATCCGCGGTTTCGCCATCTTTTGTAAAAACAACCGACAGTCTTTTATCCACTTCTTCTTTATTCTCCAGATTTCCTTCAACCTTATGTGCATCAAAGACTATATTTATATTACAATCTTCATAATTAGCATAATTGTGGAGAGTTTCTATAAGCTGTTGTCTAGCTGACTCGTAACTATACTCTTTAATTTTTTTGAGATTTGGCCAACTATTGATAACATTATATCCGTCAACAAATAAAATTTTCAAAACCCTATCACTCTCAAATCTATCTTTTTGTTATTCGAGATTTTAAAACCTCATACATCATTATACCACCTGCAACAGAAGCGTTTAAAGAGTTTATTTTGCCCACCATAGGAATTTTAACAAGTTTATCACATTTCTTTAAAGTTAAGGTAGATATTCCTCTTCCTTCACTACCTATTATAATGGCACAAGGTCCAGAAAAATTAGTATTATAACTATAATCTTCTCCATTTATATCTGCACCATAAACCCATAAACCTTGATCTTTTAATTTATCTATTGCTACATTAATATTAGTTACCTTTGCTATTTTCATATGTTCAACAGCCCCAGCTGAAGATTTATATACAGTTGGAGTTACACCTACATTTCTTCTTTTAGGTATTATTATTCCATGCACACCACATAACTCAGCAGTTCTTACTATAGATCCTAAATTATGAGGATCTTCTAATTCATCTAAAATAACTATAAATGGTTCTTCTTCTTTTTTCTTAGCATACTCTAATATATCGTCTATTTCTGAATATTTAAAAGGAGTTACTACCGCCATAACACCTTGATGTGACCCCGTTTCACTCATAGAGTCTAGTTTTCTTTTTTCCACTTCTTTTATAACTATCTTTTTATCTTTAGCTACTTGTATTATTTTTTTTATAGATCCTTCAACATTACCTTTCGCTATTAATAAATATTCTATTGTTCTATCAGATTTCAATGCCTCCGACACTGAGTTTCTACCTTCTATCAAATCTTCTCTAATTGTTTTTTCTTTATTTTCTTTATTTTCTTTATTTTTTTTATATTCCTCTTTATTTGACATCTTTTTCTCCTCATTTTCTATAGTTAACTAAACTTATATATCTATCTAATTATTAATAAAACAAATTAATTTTATTCCTGCTCTACTGATTTTAATAATATAGTATTTAATCTATCTATCTCATTAATTAAGTATAAATATCCGACAAGAGCTTCAAATCCTGTTGCAGCTCTATATTCAGCTAAATCTGCATTTTTAGGTACTGTAGCTGATTTTGTATTCCTTCCACGTTTATAGATATATATTTCTTCTTCAGTTAAATCTGACTCTATTCTCCTAATTATCTCACTTTGTGCATGAGCTTTAACATACTTAATGGCCTCTACATGCAGTTTATGTGTAGATAGTTCTTTATTATTATTTAAAATATAATTTCTTATAAATACCTCGTATACTCCATCCCCTACAAAAGCCAATTGAAGTGGATTTAGCATTCTAGCCTCTTCTTTTGTGAATTTTCTATATAATAAGTTTTCCAAAGATTAACTCTCCTTTAACTTTATGATTTACCTACTCTACTTAATATACCATAAACTCATAAGTATTCAAATTATATTAAATATAATTTAGGTTTGGCTTTAAAAACAATGAATTATTAAATTTTTCGGCTGGTTTTCTGATTTTCTGGATTTCTGGATTTCTGGTTAACCAGTTAACTGGTTAACTGGTTATATGGTTATATGGTTATTAAACACAATATTTTATAAACCCAACTAAAATCAACAAAATAATTTTATATTTGAAATCTATATAAACAAAAAGAAGCTATAATCTCCAAGGATATATAGCTTCTTTTTAATTGATTAATTAATCTTTTTCCATCTAACACCCTGTGGTGTGTCTTCTAATACTATTCCTCTATCTTTTAGATCGTCTCTTATTTTATCTGCTAGCGCAAAATCTCTATTTTTTCTTGCTTGTTGTCTGTCTTCAATAAGCTTCTCTATTTCTTCTTCTATACTTCCTTTAGTTGATTTTTGAAGTATTCCAAGAGGATCTCCAAGTTCTCTTATGATATCTAATGCACCTTGAATTGCTTTTCTAGATGAATCAACACTTATATTAGTATTAATATCCTTTACTAAATCAAATAGAACAGATATAGCATCTGCAGTATTGAAATCATCATCCATCTTGTCTATATATCTCTTCCTGTATACATCTAACGAAGCAATATATTTTTCTTCTTTATCATTTATCTCTTCGACACAGCTTTCTTCAAGAAGATTTTCTAGATTAGATACTGCATTGTATAATCTTTCAACAGAAGCTTTTGCCGATTCAAGAAGATCTTCCGAGAAATTTAATTGAACTCTATAATGTCCAGATAACATTAAAAATCTAATTACGTCAGCATCATATCTTTCTAAAATTTCTCTTGCTGTAAAAAAGTTATTTAGTGACTTTGACATCTTTTCATTATTAATATTAACAAAAGCAGAATGCATCCAATAGTTAGCAAAAGTTTTGCCAGTTAAAGCTTCACTTTGTGCTATCTCATTTTCATGGTGTGGAAACACTAAGTCTGAACCACCTGCATGTATATCAATAGTATCTCC
Organism: Clostridium sp. UBA1652; assembly: GCF_002320975.1. NCBI lineage: Bacteria > Bacillati > Bacillota > Clostridia > Eubacteriales > Clostridiaceae > Clostridium > Clostridium sp. UBA1652. Next base: position 26,052 of record NZ_DCLI01000093.1, on the reverse strand, counting down.
TAATATATTCTTAGCCATGCATGAGCACTCTATATGCCAACCTGGCCTTCCTTCTCCCCATGGACATTCCCAGCCTGGTTCGCCTTCTTTTTTGGCTTTCCAAATAGCAAAATCCATAGAATCTTTTTTTCTTTCATCAACAGATATTCTAGCTCCAGCTTGTAAATCATCTAAATTCTGTCCCGATAATTTCCCATAAGTAGTGAAGTTTTTAGTACTGAAGTAAACATCGCCGTCAACTTCATACGCAAACCCTTTTTGGATTAATTCCTCTACAAACTTTATTATTTCATCTATATATTCAGTAGCTCTAGGATTTACTGTAGCTCTTTTTATGTTTAATCCATCCGCATCTTTATAATACTCTGATATATATTTATCTCCGATTTGTCTTAATGTGATGTTTTCTTCATTAGCTTTTTTTATTAATTTGTCATCAACATCAGTAAAGTTTTGAACAAATTTTACTTTGTATCCTCTGTATTCAAAATATCTTCTTATTGTATCAAATACTATAAAAGTTCTTCCATTACCAATATGAAAGAAGTTATAAACTGTAGGTCCACAAACATACATCTTTACTTCGCCTTGTGTAATTGGGATAAACTCTTCTTTTTTTCTCGTTAGGGTATTATAAACCTTCATTTTTTCCCTCCTTCTTTAATTTTCATGTATGAAATTTTGTTTACTGTATTATATAGGGAATGCAAATTAACTTTCTCCTATCATATAATAATGATATGCCTTACTTATTAATATGCTCTACCCCAATAAACCATTTTTTCTGCTTTCTTACCACAACATACACATTCTTCTGAGTGTTTTTCTTGCTCAAATGGAATACATCTTGATGTAGCTCCTGTTTCTTCTTTTATTTTATCTTCACAAGCTCTATCGCCACACCACATAGCTTTTACGAATCCTGGAGTATTTTCTACTATTCCTTTAAGTTCTTCTATATTTTTAGCTACGTAAGTATGCTCATCTCTATTTTTTCTTGCTTTTTCTAACATATTAACTTGGATATTTAGAAGAAGTTCTTTAACGCTTTCTTCTAAATTATCTAACGATACAACTGTTTTTTCTAATGTATCTCTTCTAACTAATACACATTGATTATTTTCGATGTCTTTTGGTCCTATTTCTAATCTTACTGGAACACCTTTCATTTCGTACTCAGCAAACTTCCAACCTGGCATTTTATCTTTATCATCAAGCTTAACTCTAGCTATTTTAGCTATCTTCTCTTTAAGCTCGTTTGCTTTTTCTAAAACACCTTCTTTATGTTGTGCTACTGGAACAATAACTACTTGTGTTGGTGCTACTTTTGGTGGAAGTACTAATCCATTATCATCTCCATGTACCATTATAACAGCACCTATTAATCTCGTTGTCATTCCCCATGAAGTTTCATGAACATATTGTAACTTACCATTTTTATCTGTGTACTGAATATTAAATGCTTTAGCAAAGTTATCTCCAAAATTGTGTGAAGTTCCTGTTTGAAGTGCTTTACCATCATGCATTAAACTTTCTATTGTAAAGGTAGCTTCTGCTCCTGCAAATTTTTCTTTTTCAGTTTTTTGTCCCTTCACTACAGGGATAGCTAAAAACTCTTCGCAGAAACTTGCATAAACATTAAGCATTCTCTTAGTTTCTTCCATAGATTCTTCTGCAGTAGCATGTACTGTATGCCCTTCTTGCCATAAGAATTCTGTAGTTCTTAAGAATGGTCTTGTAGTTTTTTCACATCTAACTACTGAACACCATTGATTATATAATTTAGGAAGGTCATTATAAGATTGTACTATCTTAGAGTAGTGTTCACAAAATAATGTTTCAGAAGTTGGACGAACGCATAACTTTTCTGTAAGTTTTTCTTCTCCAAAATGTGTTACCCAAGCAACCTCTGGTGCAAATCCTTCAACATGATCTTTTTCTTTTTGAAGTAAAGACTCAGGAATAAACATTGGCATATATACATTTTCATGACCTGTTTCTTTAAATCTTCTATCTAAATCTTGTTGTATATTTTCCCATATAGCATAACCATAAGGTCTTATTATCATACAACCCTTTACACTTGAATAGTCAACTAACTCAGCCTTTTTTACTATGTCTGTATACCATTGAGCAAAGTCTACATCCATTGAGGTTATTGCTTCAACTAATTTTTTATTTTTTCCCATAAAAAATCCTCCTTTAGTTTATAATTATTAAATATAAAAAGAGTCCGCCCTATATTAGGGCGAACTCATAGTCGCGGTACCACCTAAATTTGTACTCTAGTAATGTTAACGGTGTTAAACCGATAGTTTTTCCCTACAACTCCAAAGCGGGTTCGAAACAGTTGAAAATCTTTCAGCCTAGGATTATCTCTCTTTAATATAGTCTCTACTATTCTTCTTCACTGCTTTTCGTATTATATTTTTCTTTTCATATTATAACTTCTAAAAAAAGTACTGTCAATAAGTTTATCTATACTAATCTTTCTGCAAGTATCAAGTCATCAGGTGTAGTAATTTTTATGTTAGTATAGTCTCCTTCATATATAAATACTCTCTTTCCATAGGCTTCTGCTACCATTGTATCATCTGTAACAGCAAGTTTTTTTTCTCTAACCCATTCGTGAGCTTCTAATATCATTTTATAATCGAAAGTTTGTGGCGTCTGAATAGCTATTAAAGTACTTCTATCTGGCGTTTCTTTAGAAAAGCCTGAATTATCAACAATTTTTATAGTATCTTTAGGAGTAACTCCACATGCAGTTGCTCCATATCTCTTGGCGTAATCTATTCCTTCGTCAATGATTCTATTAGATACAAAAGGCCTTGCTCCATCATGTATAAGAACTATTGAAGAATCTTCAATCGCCTTTAATCCATTATAAACAGAATCACTTCGCTCTTTGCCTCCCACTACTACTCTATCAACCTTTAATTCATATTTATCTAGAATTTCCTCTTTGCAATAATCAATTTCATCTTCAGGTAAAACTAGAATAATTTCATGAACATTACCATTATTTAAAAACTTCTTTAAAGTGTAATAAAGCATAGGCTTTTTTTTAAGGTCTAAGAATTGTTTGCTTATCTCATTCCCCATTCTTTTACCTTTTCCACCTGCTAATATAATGGCACTTACCTTATTCATTTAATATCCCTTTCTAAAATTAAGCCTCTTTTTGTTTCGCAAATATCATCCTACCAGCAGCAGTCTGAAGAACCGATGTAACTGTAACATCTAACTCTTCTCCTATAAATCTTCTTCCGCCTTCAACTACAATCATAGTACCATCATCTAGATATCCTATACCTTGACCAGATTCTTTTCCATCTTTAATTATAGGTATTCTCATCTCTTCGCCAGGTATTACTACAGGTTTTATAGCATTTGCAAGCTCATTTATATTTAGTACTGGTACACCTTGAAATTCAGCTACTTTATTAAGATTATAATCATTTGTTACAACCTTACCACCTAATTTTTGTGCTAATTTTAATAATTTCGAATCAACTTCTGCGATTTCTGGGAAATCTCCTTCCCAGATTTGAACTTCTATAGCAAGCTCTTTTTGAATCTTATTAAGTATGTCTAAACCTCTTCTACCTCTATTTCTTTTTAGAGAATCTGATGAATCTGATATATGTCTTAATTCATCCAAAACGAAATTAGGTATAACTAAAGGACCTTCTACAAATCCTGTTTCACATATATCAAATATTCTACCATCAATGATAACTGACGTATCAAGAACTTTAGATATAGCTTTGGTCTTAGCCTTTTTATCCTTTGGAGCCTTTTTCATAGACGCAATTATATTGTAAATATCCTCTTTTTTCTTTATAGCTACATCTGCTCCTATAATTGCACCTATTATATTAAATAATATAAATAGAACTTGCCCAACTACAGGTATTTTCTCAATTCTATTCAGAGGCATACCTACTAAAGATGTTATTATCAAGGCTATGATTACACCTACTGCACCAAAAATAATTTCAGAAGCACTTAACTTTTGTATACTTTTTTCTGCATACTCAATTAATTTAGTAATTCCTTTATAAATATATGGTGATAATAAAAAGAAGATAAGTCCAAATAAAATAGTTATAAAAACTAGAAATGATATTCTACCTAGGGTTGAATCTGAAAAATATCCTAAGTTAACTATATACTTAATTTTCAAAAGTGCATCTCCAATTAAAAGACCTATTGAAAGCCCGATTAGAGAAAATATTATTCTTAATATCTTTTTTAACATATCTTCACCTCCCTCAAAGTAATTATTGACATTTATTACTAAGTTAATACTATATATATAATTTCTTATAAATAATTTGTATTACCCAGCTTTTCAATGTGGTTTTTAATATTATATCACATTCCAAACCTCCATTTATGAAGATTGCATAAAATTTTACCATATTGTTACTAAAAATTTATTCTTTTATCCCCCTATTAAAGATTTTTATATTCTATTATCATTAGAGCATAAAGTTGACGTCTAATCTTTAACTATTATTGACAAAATTGTATTAAAATAATTATAATTATTATAGATAACCAAAAGAGGAGTTGATAAAATGAAGGATGTAATTTTTGACGATTTCCAAAATTCTGTAAACGAATCCTTGCTTAGACACAAGAGCATTTTAGATATATTAAGTAAATATTCCGAATCTCAAGCACGTGTCAACAGAGCTGTTACTAAAGCTGTTACTAGTTGCGGATGTATAAAAATTAATGCCGATAAACAAATTCTTCCTTCTAACGATGATTCTATAAATAGTCTAGATGGATACTTGAATACTCATGTAAGCGGTAAAATATGCGATAGTTGTAGAGAAATCCTTGAACGTGAAATTGGTAATAATCTATTCTATCTAACCTCACTTTGTAATACGCTAGACTTAAATCTATATGACATTCTGATAAAAGAACATGATAAAATAAATACATTAGGAAAATTTACATTTAGATAAAATTTTATTATAGGTAGGAACTTTGTTTCTACCTATAGTTGTTTATTTAGTTCAACTTGTTCCTTTATTCTTCTTAATCCATTTCTTATTGCTCTTGCCCTTGCTTCCCCAATACCTTCAACTTGATCTAAGTTTTCTTTGTTTGCCTCAATTATATTTTTAAGTTCTTTAAAATGTTTAACTAAGTTTTCTATAACTGTTGATGGTATTCTTGGTATTTTACTTACTATTCTATACCCTCTTGGAGATATTAAGGTGTCAACTAATGGGACTCCCTCATATCCTAATATCTTTCCTATAGCATCTAAATCTAATAGTTCCTCAGATGATAATGCCTGAATTAATTTATACAATTCATTAAATTCTAAATCAGCTTTGCAGTAATCTCTTATTAATAAAATTCCATCCTGTTCTATAGACCTTACGAGTTCATATAGCTGCATTGAAATAAGACGTCCTTCATTTCCTAATTCAACTATATAACTTTCAATCTCTCCTACTATTCTCATAACCATTTCTGTTCTTTGAATTGCTGTCACCACATCAAAAAGAGTTGTTAAATCTTGAAACTCTAGTAGATTTAAATTATTTTTAACTCTATCTAGAACTGCCACATATTTTTCTAAAGTTTGTATTGCTTGATTGGCTCTTGCTAAAATTACAGAAGTCTCTCTTAATACATATTTTAAATCACCTTTATAGACAGTAATCATATTTCTTCTTTGCGATATTGCCACCGCAATTGCACCTGTCATTTTAGCTACTCTATGAGCTGTTCTATGCCTTGTTCCAGTTTCAAATGTTGGAATAGATGAATCCGGTACTAACTGAGCATTTGCACATACTATTTTTTTAAAGTCAGAACTAACAACTATAGCCCCATCCATTTTTGCTAATTCATAAACATAAGATGGAGTATATTCTGAGTTTATCTTAAACCCTCCATCAACTAACTTCATTATTTCTTCGTTATCTCCTAGAACAATAAGACCTCCTGTTTTTGCTCTAAGAATATTTTCTAATCCCTCTCTAAGATTAGTTCCAGGTGCTACAATTTTTAAAATATTTTTTATTTCTTTATCTTGCTCTATTCTCATACAATCACCTAATCTTTAAAATATTTTATTTATAGCTTCTCTAAGATTTCTTACTCCGTGTATATTCAAAGTTTTTGCTTCAATTTTATCTTTATTTCTATCTGGTATTATCACATTTCTAAATCCCATTTTTTCAGCTTCATTTACTATTCTTTCACATGCAGATATTGGTCTAATTTCTCCTGTTAGACCCACTTCCCCTACTAGCATAACTCTTGGTAGTGCAACTTCTTTATTTTTTATAGAAGATAATAATGCAACAGCAACTCCAAGATCAGCTGTTGTTCCATCTATATTTAACCCTCCAACTACGTTAATATATACATCGTATTTATAAAAAGGTATCTTTAGCTTTTTCTCTAAAACTGCAAGTATCAAACTAAGCCTAGAGTTTTCTATACCTACTGCAGTTCTTCTAGGCATTACAGCCTTAGTCTCTGTAACTAAAGCTTGTATTTCTACTAGTATAGGCCTAGAACCTTCCATTAGGCCTATAACTACCGAACCTTCTTGATTTTCATCTTTTTCTTGAAGGAATAATTTTGATGGGTCAAATATTTCTACAAGTCCCTCTCCTCTCATCTCAAAAACACCAATTTCTCTAGTTGTTCCAAAACGATTTTTCATGGTTCTTAGTATTCTGAATTCTTCCGTTCTTTCACCTTCAAACGAGAGAACTGTATCCACCATATGCTCTAAGACTCTAGGTCCTGCTAATTCTCCCTGCTTAGTTACATGGGCAACGATAAATAAAGGTATATTATTATGCTTTGCTATTCTCATGATTACATTAGAACATTCTTTTACTTGTGAAACTGATCCTGGGGCTGAAGCTATTCCTTCTTTATACATTGTTTGTATAGAATCTACTATAACAAATATAGGAGACAATTCTTTTATATGAGATTCTACTATCTCTAAGTTTGTCTCTGAAACAATGAATAGATTGTTTGACTCTACCCCTAATCTATCTCCTCTGATTTTTATCTGTTCCTCTGACTCCTCACCAGATACATATAATACCTTCCCATATTTACTTGCTATATTTTGGGCTGTTTGTAGTAGAAGAGTTGATTTTCCTATACCTGGATCCCCAGATATAAGCGTTAATGAACCTTTTACAAGCCCTCCTCCAAGTACTCTATTTAATTCTTTTACTCCGGTATCAAATCTTTCCTTTTCTCCAGACTGTATTTCTCTGATATTTTTAGGTAAACTTATTGTTCCGGATAAAAAGTTTTTATTTCTGCTATCATTTTTATTTTCTTTAACTTCTTCTTGAAAGGTATTCCACGAATTACAAGAGGGGCATTTACCCAACCACTTTGCAGATTCATAGCCGCATTCTTGACATACATACATTGTTTTTATTTTAGCCATATCACACCAACCTTAATTGCTATATTATAACAACTATTAATCATAATTTATGATAACATACATTTTATTTAATTATAATACACTTGCGTGGTTTTTATTCAAACCTTAGTTGTTTAATTACTCATAATTAACACAAAAAAATAAGCTGCTAAAATAAAACATACCTTTTATTTTAAACAGCTTATGATATATAAACTTATTATCTTATTTTTCTAGCAGCATCTTCATCTATTATTAATACTACATCTTTATGCATTTGTAAAAAAGAAGCTGGTACTTGAGTAGTTATTTTTCCATTAACCACCTTATCCATTATCTCAGCCTTAGCTTCTCCACTTACCATTAGAAGTATTTTTTTAGCTTTCATTATAGCTCCTAAACCCATGGTTAATGCTTTAGTTGGAACTTCTTCTTTAGATGTGAAATATCTTGAATTAGCCTCTATAGTGCTTTCTGCTAGGTCAGTTACATGAGTTCCTAAACTTAATGTATCAGATGGTTCATTAAATCCAATATGACCATTACTTCCTATTCCTAGTACTTGAACATCTATTCCACCTAACTCTTCTATTCTCTTATCATAATTAACACATTCTTGGTGCATATCTTCAGCTAATCCATTAGGAACATAAGTGTACTCTTTTCTTATATTTACATGATTAAACAAGTTACTATCCATAAAATATCTATAACTTTGGTCATGTTCTCCACTTAAGCCTACATACTCATCTAAGTTTACTGTAGTAACTTTTGAAAAATCAAGTTCTCCATTCTTGTGCATATCTATCAACTCTTTATACATACCAACTGGAGTTCCACCTGTTGCTAAACCTAATGTTGCCTCTGGTTTTTTACTGATAACTTCTGCTAATTCTTTTGCAGCTACCTTGCTCATCTCATCATAATTTTTTACTACTAATACTTTCATTTTAATTTCCCCTCTCTTCTGGATATATTGACTTGCAATATATACTTGTCGCTTCTATAAATTGATTCCTCTATAAATAAAACTTTTTTATTGTCCATAAATGTTCTGCTATATGTTTTTAGCAAAGGGATATCATTTTTAGTTTTAAATATCTTTTTATAATTATCATCTATTAATATTGCGCTAACTTCAGATTCTGAGTGATCTACTGAATATCCAAACCCCTCTAATATTTTAAATAAGGACCCTTCAAGCATATCTTCATCCATGTATCCACAGTAATCACACGGAATATATACAACTTCATTAGCTATAACCTGAGCATCTACTTCTCTTAATCTATTAATTTTATACAATTTATCAAAAGGAAATAAATCTTTTAAATGTTCTGGAGGTTCTACTGTACAAAATTCCACTACTTTAGTTTTAAGAATTCCACCTGTCTTTTTAATAATTTCCGAAAAACTCATCATATCTTCTTGCTTGACTTTAGGTTCGCATACAAAGGTTCCTTTACCCTTCTCTCGAATAAGTATTCCCTCTTGTACTAATTCTCCTAACGCCTGCCTAATAGTCATACGAGAAACTCCGTAGTTTTCAGACAGTTCTCTTTCACTATCAATAGTTTGCCCTACTTTCCAAACCCCTAATTTTATCTTCTTTTTAATATCTTCTTTTAATTGATAATATACAGGAATGGGACTATTTTTATCTATCATATTTACTTCCTCCTAAATTCATTATACTAAGTTTTGCTATAGATGTCTAGACCACTATACATTCTTTCCTTAAATAATTTTTTTCACTTTTACATAAACTAGTATTTACTAGGAGGTGATAACATTGAATATTAAAGAATCCTTAGTATTTACCAATGTCAAAGGGAAAAATATTCTTCATTCAAGTGACTACAACATATCTAATTCCATTGAACCCTCTGATTATACTATAAAACAAAATTTAATATTAAATAATAGTATAAAAAACAATGAAAATATTACTTAATTAAAACGTAAAACAATGCACATATAAATCTACTGAAAACATATAATAACAATCAAAAGAGTTGATTTTTATTCTTAAATAATGTAAAATATTATTAATGAATAATTATTATTAGTTATTAAGAAAGGTAGTGAATTTTAATGGTAAAAGTATATACAACAAACTCTTGTCCTTGGTGTGTTAAGGCTAAGACATACTTAAAATCTAAGGATATAGCATTTGAGGAATTAAATGTTCAAGAAGATATGGATGCTAGACAGGAAATGGTTAATAAATCAAGACAAATGGGAGTTCCTGTTTTAGATATTGACGGAACTGTTATTGTTGGTTTTGACAAACCTGCAATAGATACTGCTTTAAATCTATAAAATTAAAAATAATAAAGGAAGCAATAAAATGCTTCCTTTTTTGTTTAATTTTTATTCTATATTTAAAACGACTGCTTTTGGTCTAGACATAGCCTCTATGGAATATCTTATTCCTTGAGTTCCTATACCAGATGCCTTAACTCCTGAGAATGGGAAATGATCTGGTCCTCTTTCAGTTTTATTATTTATCTGAACTGTTCCTACTTCTAACTTATTAGCCACATAAAAAGCTTTATTTATATCTCTTGTAAATACTGATGATTGTAATCCATATTCAGATTTATTAGCTATAGATATAGCTTCATCAACATTATTAACTCTTATAATAGGTAATACTGGTCCAAAAGGTTCTTCCCAAGCTAATCTCATGTCTAATGTAACATTATCAACTAAAGTTGGATAAATTAAATTTCCTTCTCTATTTCCACCTTCTAATATGGTAGCTCCCTTTTCTTTAGATTCAAGTATCAAACTTTCAACATAATCAGCTGCCTTATCATCAATTAATGGTACTACATCTACTTGCTCATTAATTGGATTTCCTACTTTTAAAGTTTTAACTTTTTCTCTAACTTTCTTTACTAATTCGTCAGCAACCTTATCTATGACTAATATTCTTTTAACCGCTGTACATCTTTGACCAGAATATGAATATGCACCAGCAACTATATTATGAGCTGCTAAGTCTAAATCAGCATCTTCTAAAACTATAGCGGCATCTTTTCCGCCCAATTCCATTAATAATGGTTTCATTGTAGTTATTCCAGAGATTCTTAATCCTATCTCTGTACTTCCTGTAAAGTTTATAAAATCTACTAGTGGATGACCAACTACATAATCTCCTATTTCACTTCCTCTACCTGTTATAGTATTAATTACTCCTGCTGGAACTCCAGCTTCTTGGAATACCCTAACTAAATGAAGTGCACTTATACTTCCTTGAGTTGCAGGCTTTAATACTATACTATTTCCAGCCATTAATGCAGGTGCTATCTTTGAAGCTGAAAGGTTAACAGGATAGTTAAATGGTGATATAGCTAATACAACACCTAATGGTACTCTATTTACTATACTTATCTTACCCTTTCCTGTACCTGGGAAAGACTCTCCTGGTAAAGTCTCTCCAGCCATATTTTTAGCTGTATCTGCACTAAATCTTATATAGTCCGCAGTTCTATTAACTTCAGAAATTGCACTCTTTTTATCTTTAGCTATTTCTAATACCATTATATTTGCTATTTCTTCAGCCTTTTCATCAAGTAAATCAGCTGCTTTTAGTAATATAGTAGCTCTTTTATTTATAGGCATTTTATCCCACTCTTTTTGAGCTTCTTTTGCGTTTTGTATAGCATAATCAACTTCTTCTTTGCTCATTGCCTGAACTTTTCCAACCAATGAGCCATCTACTGGAGAATTTATTGAAATCAATTTACTTGTCTCACTTTTAACCCATTCCCCACCTACATAATTTTTATATATTTTATCTTTACAACATAAATCGTTAAACATTAATTTCACCTCAAATCAAATTATAATTTCAATGCTCTATCTATCTTCTCTCTATCAAAGCCTACAACTATTTCACCATTTATATCTATTACTGGAACACTTCTTTGTCCAGATACCTTAAATACTTCTTCTCTGTTTTCTTTATCATCAGCAACTATTAACTCTGTAAATTCTATATTTTTTGAATCAAAATACTTTTTCGCCTTAACACACCATGGGCACCAATCTGTTGAATATATTTTTACCATTATTTATCTCTCCTTTTTTCTACAATATATTTTTCTGCATCTAACGCTGCAATAGTTCCATCTGCAACTGCTGTTGTTATTTGACGGAATTGTTTTTCTCTCACATCTCCAGCTGCATATACACCTTTAACATTTGTTCTTGTTGATTCATCAGCTATAATATAACCACCCTTAGTTAAATTTATATCTTCTTTGAAATAATCTGTTTTTGGTTCAGTTCCTATATACCCAAAAACAGCATCTATTTGAATTTCTTTTTGTTCATTTGTTTGAGTATTTTTTATAATTGCTTTTTCTAAATAAGTTTCTCCTTCTACATCTACTAAATCCCAATTAAATAAAACTTCTATTTTAGGATGATTTAATACCTCATCTATAGTAGCTTTTTCACCTTTAAAATAATCAAATCTTCTAATCATTATTACTTTACTAGCAAACTTAGTTAAAAACAATGCCTCTTCTAATGCTGAATTTCCTCCACCAACTACAGCAATAATCTTATCACCGTACATAGCTCCATCACACACAGCACAATAGTGTACCCCTTTACTAGAAAACTTCTCTTCATTTGGTATAGGTAACTTTTTAGGCGTTGCTCCTGTAGCAATTATAACAGCCTTAGGTTTATATATATAACTATCAGTCTCAATGATTTTTTCTTCATCTGTTAATTTTGCACTTTGGACTAAATCAAATTCATCTATTTTAGCTCCTAATTCTTCTGCTTGTTCTTGCATTATATCTGCAAGCTTTCCACCTTCTATGGTTTTAAATCCTGGATAATTTTCTATTGTATAGCTAGTTCTTACTTGACCACCTACAACAGCATTTTCAAGAAGAATCATATCTAACTTAGCTCGCGCTGCATATATAGCTGCGGTTAATCCTGCTGGACCTCCTCCTATAATCATCAAATCTATATTTTTCACTTCTTTACTCATACTTTTGATCACTCCTCAATTACCCCCACGGGGTATCCTTATATTTATTATAACACTAGAAATTTTATTTTCAAGTATTTATTGAATAATTACTATTAATTAGTACTTCTAATTAATATTTAAATTAAGCTACAATTTAAGTATATTAATAATTTCTATTTTTATTATTTCCACTTTCACTTAATTATTATTTATAAATATAAAGAAAGAGAACCAATATAATCTATCATACTGGTTCTCCTATTTTATTACTGAACAGGAACTGGTGAAAAAACTAAATTCCCTTCATCTGATGTAACTTTTATTTTATCACCTTTTTTAATTGTTCCTTTTAACAACTCTTCAGCAAGTTTGTCTTCAACCTTTTTAGTAATTACTCTTCTAAGAGGTCTTGCTCCATAAGCTAAATCGGTGCCTTCTTTTATTAGAGTTTTTTTACTATCTTCATCAAACTCTAAATGTATTTCTTGTTGTTCAACTCTTTCCTTTATAGATTCTAACATTAAATTAACTATATCGATTAAATCATTTTCTACTAAGCTATGGAATACTATGGTATCATCTATTCTGTTAAGGAACTCTGGTCTAAAACTTCTTTTTAACTCTTCCATAATATTTTCTTTCATCTTTTCATACTCAGTTTCAGCTTTATCAGAATCTATAGCAAATCCTAATGTTTTTTGTTTTTTAAGCATATGAGCACCTATATTAGATGTCATTATTATTATGGTGTTTTTAAAGTTAACAGTCTTTCCTTTGGAATCAGTTAATCTACCATCTTCTAGTATTTGAAGCAAAATGTTAAATACATCTGGATGAGCTTTTTCAATCTCGTCTAGTAATATAACTGAATATGGTTTTCTTCTAACTGCCTCTGTTAATTGACCACCTTCATCATATCCAACATATCCTGGAGGAGATCCTATTAATCTAGATACCGCAAACTTCTCCATGTACTCAGACATATCAATTCTTATAATACTATTTTCATCACCAAACATAGCTTCTGCAAGAGCTTTGGAAAGTTCAGTTTTTCCTACTCCAGTAGGTCCTAAGAATATAAATGATCCTATAGGTCTATTAGGGTCTTTTAATCCTACCCTAGCTCTTCTTACAGCTTTAGCTACAGACTTAACAGCTTCTCTTTGACCTATAACTCTATTATGAAGTATCTCTTCAAGTTTTAATAATTTATCTGCTTCTTTTTCAGTTAATTTCTCTACTGGAACTTTAGTCCATTTTGAAACTACCGCTGCAATTTTACTTTCATCAACTGTATGAGTTTGAACTGAAGTTTGTGTACTCCAATCCTTTTTAAGATTTTCTAATTTCTCTTTTAACTCTTTTTCATTATCTCTAAGGTTAGCAGCTTTTTCAAAGTCTTGAACAGTTATTGCATCTTCTTTCTCTTTAACTGTCTTATCTATTAACTCCTCAATTTCCTTTAAATCTGGTGGTGCTGTAAGATTTTCTATTCTTACTTTTGCAGCTGCTTCATCAATAAGATCTATAGCTTTATCAGGCATATATCTATCTGTAATATATCTATCTGATAGATTTACTGCTGCTACTAACGCCTCATCTGTAATTTTCACCCTATGATGTGCTTCATATTTATCTCTTAATCCTTTTAAAATTAATAAGGTTTCTTCTTTTGATGGCTCTCCTACATTAACTGGTTGGAATCTTCTTTCTAAAGCCGAATCCTTTTCTACATATTTTCTATATTCATCTATAGTAGTAGCTCCAATACATTGGATTTCTCCTCTAGCTAATGCTGGCTTTAAAATATTTGATGCGTCAATTGCACCTTCTGCTCCTCCAGCACCAACAATTGTATGCATTTCATCTATAAACAATATAACATTGCCTGATTCTTTTATCTCTTCCATAAGCTTCTTTAATCTGTCTTCAAACTCACCTCTATATTTGGCTCCAGCTATCATAGAGCTAATATCTAGGGATACTACTCTTTTTTCCTTAAGTATTTCAGGGATATTCCCTTCAACTATTTTCTGTGCTAATCCTTCCACCACAGCAGTTTTTCCTACTCCAGGATCTCCTATTAGACAAGGATTATTTTTTATTCTTCTGCAAAGAATTTCTAAAAGTCTTTGAGTTTCCTCATCTCTTCCTACTACTGGATCAAGTTTGCCTTCTTTAGCCATCTCAGTTAAGTCTCTGCCGTATTGATCTAATGCAGGTGTATTAATCTTTTTCTTTCTTTTACTTTCCTCAACATTTCCTTGAGGATTGTTAGTATTACCAGATAAAGCATTTAAAATATCTTGCTTTATTTTATCAAAGTTAACATTTAAACTATTTAAAATTGTATATGCTACGCCTTCTTTTTCATTAATCATAGCTAATAATATATGTTCTGGTGAAATATAATTCTGACCTAAATTCCTAGCTTCTAACAAGCTTAAATCTAGTAATCTTTTTGTTCTTGGAGTTAATGGAATATCTCCTTTTGTAGAATCAAAATCACCTTCTCCAACATATTCTTGAAGCAGTTTTTTTACTCCATCTTCATTTATTCCATATTCTTTAAGAAGTTCTTGACTAACTCCTTCTTCAGCAATTATTCCTAATAAAATATGCTCTGTTCCTATATATCCATGTTTAAACTCTTGGGATTCTTTTTGAGCTTTTAATATCACTCTTTGCGCTCTCTCTGTAAATTTCCCATACATCATTTTATACACCTCCTAAGACTCTGATAATATACTTCTCATTAATTTTGCTCTTTCTATATTTCTTTCTCTTTCTTTTAATTCCCTATCTAAGTTATTCTGAAGGGATGCATTTTGAGAAAATAACAACATTTTATTAACAGTTTTAATATCTATATCCTCTATTAAACCTTCTTCAACTCCAAGCCTAATACTTGAAAGTAAACCTAATGATTCTTTTAATGTTAATACTCTTGCATTTTCAAGCAAAGCTCTTGCTCTAAATATTCTATCCTCAACTTCATATTTATATTGATCTAAATAAAGTTTTCTTATATTTTTTTCTTCTGCAACTACTTGTAACGCTACAGCTTCTAAATTAGTTAGTATATCTTCATCTGTAACACCTAAAGTTACTTGATTAGATATCTGATATATATTTCCTTCACCTTTTGAGCCTTCTCCATATAATCCTCTTAATGTCATTCCAACTTGATTTAGTCCCTTTAATAATTTCGGAATCTCATTATTAAAAGTTGCAGCTGGTAAATGTATCATAACAGATGCTCTCATTGCAGTACCTATATTAGTTGGGCAGGCTGTTAAATACCCTAACTTTTCATTAAATGCATATTCTATTTCCTGCTCTAATAAGGAATCCACCTCATCAGCATTATTATATGCTGATCTAATATCAAAGCCTGCAGTTATACACTGTAATCTAATATGATCCTCTTCATTTATCATTAAACTAAAAGTTTCATCATCATCCACGATGAAAGAAGAAATAGTCCCATTTTTAATAAGATTTGGGCTTATTAAGTGTTTTTCAAGAAAAGTTCTTGCTAAGTTTGGTGATATATCTCTTAATTCATAAGTTTTGTATTCTCCTTTATCTTTTAAAACTTTATTAAAAGCTTCTTGAATACTACTTGATACTTCTATACCATTTTCATTATCTAGCTTATTAGGAAAAGGAACTTCTTTTAAATTTCTAGCTAATCGTACTCTACTAGATATAACCACGTCTTCTTTACTGCTATTTATCCAACTCTCCATATGGCACCTCCTATTCCTCTAATTTCTCATGAATAGATTTTATATTATCTCTTATCTCTGCTGCTTTTTCATACTCTTCTGCTAATATAGCTTTTTGCAATTCTTCTTTAAGCTTAATAATTTTCTTCTTTTCTGCAATTACTCTTCCCTCATTTTCTGGAATTTTACCTATATGTTCAACATCACCTTGAACTCTTTTTATAACAGGAGTTAGTGTTTTAGAAAAACTCTCATAGCAATTACTACATCCAAGTAATCCTGTCTTTCTAAACTCCCTATAGTTCATTCCACAAGACTTACAAACTACTTCATTTTCTGGTTTATCAGTAGCGTTTTTATTAAAATAATCAACTAAACCTCCTAAGATGCTTTGCAGAGGAAATCCTTCGAAGTCTTCGAAAGATGAGTTAACTGGTATATCAGATATATCACTAGCACATTTCTCACACAATCTTACTTCGCTTTTTACTCCATTTATTATATTTACCATATGGACTGTAGCATCATTTTTATTGCATTTTTCACATAACACTTTTATTCCCCCTTTAAGATAACAATAATGCAATTGTTGATTTTAATATGTCCGCTCTTACCCTATTTCTGTTTTCAACTGCTTGCAACGTTCTATCATTTATAACCATTTTAATTATATTGAATTCCCTATCATTTATTATCTCAGCATCATATAAACTTTCTAATAATGCTATTGAATTATGATAAGTTATTGAATCTCCTATACTTTCGTCTATTAACTCTTTTCTACTTCTATGGTTATTATATTTAACCTTTCTAATTACTATGCAACCACCGCCACCTCTTCTACTTTCAATTAAATATCCTTTTTCACAAGTAAACCTTGTAGTTAATACATAATTAATTTGAGAGGGAGCACAACTAAATCTATCTGCTAACTCGTTTCTTTGAATCTGTAACTTCTGATCTTCACTTTCACTAATTAAAGCTTTTATAAAGCTTTCTATCACATCTGATAGTCTTGCCATTTCGTCACCTTCTTAACCTTGACTTTCTTTGACTTTGTTTAGATATATCTTATCATATAATAATTACTATTGTAAATATATAATGGTTTTTATTTTTAGTATTTTCTTGAATTTATGGTAATACTATGAACGAGGTGATTTTATGAAATTAACCTGGTATGGTCATTCATGTTTTCTTTTAGAAACTTCAAATAATACAAAAATACTAATGGATCCCTTTGACTCAAAAATAGGGTATATCCCCTTCAAAGGGTCCGTAGATATAGTAACTATATCTCATGATCATTTTGATCATTCTAACTTAACTAACTTAGACTGTGAACCACAAATAATTAATTCAACTAATGAATATCTAATTGATTCAATAAAAATAACAGGAATACCTTCTTTTCATGACGATCAAAATGGTCTTAAAAGAGGTCCTAATATAATTTTTTTATTTGAGGTTGATAACCTTAGATTATGCCACCTTGGAGACTTAGGTCATATGCTAAATAACGATTATAAAGATTTATTAGGAAACATTGATGTACTTATGATTCCAGTTGGAGATCTTTATACTATAGGTGGTAAAACTGCTTATCCTATATGTGATTTATTATCTCCTAAATATATTGTTCCAATGCATTATAAAACCCCAAACCTGTCTTTCTTATTAAGAGGTCCAGAAGAATTTTTAATAGCTTCAAAAAATGTTTCAAAATTACCTAATAACACTCTTAACACTGAAGAATTATTTGTAAGTACAGATAATACCCCTAAAGTATTACTTTTATCTCCTCCACAAATATAAATAAAAGATGCCTAAACTAAGCATCTTTTATTTATATCTATATTTAATTGCTTGTACAAAAAAACACCGCCTAAAAGGCGATGCTTTTTAAAATTATTCTGCTACTGGAGCTCCAACTGGGCAAACGTTGGCACAATTTCCGCAATCTATGCAAGTATCTGCATTAACTACAAATATTGTATCTCCTTGTTCTATAGCATTTACTGGACATTCAGCTGCACAAGCACCGCAGCTTATACATGTTTCTTCTATTTTATATGCCATAATAAAACACCTCCTAATATTTTCGGTATGTAACTACCACGTTAATTTTATCACATTCGTGTATATTTTCAAATACTTTTGACATAATTTTTTAAACGACAGTATATCCCAGTAATTCTATGGAATCAATAATTTTATCTAATTTAGAGAAGTAGTCATCATATATTATGCTTACTTCTCCTTTTTCCTTATTAATTTCACAGGCAACTACCCCTGTATTTGAAGCTACTGCATTTTTTATTTTTTTTACATCTTCTGATGTTTTCATACCGATAATTTTAATTGAAGACTTCATTTTCATCCCCCTGAATATGATCTAATTATCCTTTATTAAATCCTTAATAAGAACTTTATCAGTTTCATCTTCTATTTCAAGTTTTATTTCCCCGTCATCTACATTACCCTCATAAGTTCCACTTATTAACTCTATTTTCTCTATCTTATATTCATTTATTACTTCTTCTTCCCCAAAAGCCATCTTAACTTTAACTGTCTCTTTTACAGTATTATTGCCAACAACTTCTCCTCTACCATCTACAGTTTTAACTATTGATCCTACCCTAGGTAGTCTCTTTCTAATATCTTCGTAGGTGCTTTGTTCATAATTTAAACAGCACATTAATCTTCCACATATTCCTGATATCTTAGTAGGATTCAAGGATAAACTTTGCTCTTTTGCCATTTTAATTGATACCGATGCAAAATCTCCAAGGAAACTTGAGCAGCATAAAGGTCTTCCACAAGGTCCTAAACCACCAATCATTTTAGCCTCGTCTCTTACACCTATTTGTCTTAACTCTATTCTTGTTTTAAATATTGTAGCTAAGTCTTTTACTAATTCTCTAAAGTCTACTCTACCATCTGCTGTGAAGTAAAAAATAACTTTATTATTATCAAATGTATACTCTACATCTATTAACTTCATATTTAAGCCATGACTTACTATTTTCTTAAGGCATACATCAAAAGCCTCTTTCTCTTTTTCTTTATTTTCTTTATGTAATCTTATATCTTCTTCATTTGCAACTCTAATAACTGTTTTAAGTGGTGCTACTATATCTTCCTCGCGTATTTCTTTTGTTCCAATAACACATTCTCCAAACTCCACGCCTCTTGCTGTTTCAACTATGACATAACAATCCTTTTTTACCTCTGCATTATTAGGATCGAAATAATATATTTTACCCGCTTTTTTGAAACGGACTCCTACAACTTTTATCATTTTAAACCTCCATAAGATCTATGATCATAACATTTAATGTTAATAAAAAATTTGTGTTACTATTTAATTTATTTCGTGTTCTATCTAAAACCTTTACCATTCCTTTGAGTTTTCTAAAGGTCATTTCTCTTGATATATTATCTATTTCATGAAGTTTATCACCATTTATGATTAACTCCTTATTTTCTACTTCTTTATATACGGATATATCTCTTATAAATGAAAGTAAAATATTTAAAATTTCTTCCCAATTTTCCTTAAAACTAGCTAACTTTTTCTCATATGCAATAACAGCTTCTTTATCACCTTTATTAATATCCACTAATAAATTACATATAATACCTCTTAAAATTTCTAAATTTTTGTTATTAAAAAAATCTTCTACCTTTCCAGGAACTCCTCCTGCATATGCTAATGCAGAGTTAATCATTTTTTCATCAAACTCTTTAAAATATAAATTTATATACTCTCTCATATCTTCAATATTTAATGGTGAAAGTTTATGAATCTGGCATCTTGACTTAATTGTATCTAATATTAAATCTCCACTTTCACACAATATAATTATGTAAACACCTTTAGGTGGTTCTTCTATCGTTTTTAATAAAGCATTTTGTGCTTGAATCGTTAACTTATTTCCTTTATGTATTATTATTACCTTTTTATCACCTTCAAAAGGTTTTTTATAAATCTCTTGAATTATTCCTCTAACTTCATCTATTCCTATAGACTTCTCATTTACTCTATAATTAACGATATCTGCATATTCTTTTTCTTGACCTTTATCTAATATGCTTAGAGCAAAAATCTGAGCTATTTTGCTTTTTCCTATACCATCCTCTCCTATTATTAAGTGTGCATGAGAGAGTGCACATTTTTCAATAAGTTTATCAAATGATTCTCGTATTTTATTATGCCCAATAAACTTCATATGCACTCATCCTTTCAATTATATTTTTACATATTTATCTACATCTACTACAAATACAGTAGCTCCTCCCACTTGAACCTCAACTGGGTATGGAACATATACATCAGCAGTGCCTACCATAGGAGTAGGGGATACCACTAGTTGTTTTCTAGTTTTACATACATCCTCAACAATAGTTAGAACCTCATCAACCTTTTCTTTCTCTACTCCTATTAATAGTGTAGTATTTCCTGACTTAAGAAAGCCCCCTGTAGTAGCTAATTTTGTAACCCTGAAACCACCCTCAGTAATAGCCTCAACTAAATCAGCTGTATCATCATCTTGAACTATAGCAATAACTAACTTCATATTCTCCTACCTCCTTTAAACTCTTTAATTCTATTTACTTATAATTATTTTATCATAAAATATTAAGTTAAAATATATTTATATTTCCTTCATATAGCTTTATTCTCAATATTTTCATTGATAATCTTTGAAACTTGTAGATAAACCTCATCTATCGCCCCAGATGCATCCACTTTAACTATATTATGATTGTATTTCTCCATTAAAATACTATATCCTTCTCTTACTTTATCATGGAAATCCATATTTTCTTTATCTAGTCTATTTATTTCTCTTCCCTTATTCTTATTTATTCTTTCTAAACCTAGTTTTGGTTCTATATCAAATAATATTACTAAATCTGGCATATAAGAATCTATAGCAAATTTATTTATCTCATAAACTTCTTCTATTCCAAGCCCTCTTGCATAACCTTGATATGCTAATGATGAATGTAAAAATCTATCACACAACACTATTTTACCTTCTTCTAAAGCTGGTATTACTTTCTCTGTTAAATGCTGCCTTCTTGCTGCTGCATATAAAAGCGCCTCTGTTCTTGAATCCATTTTAGTGTTCTTAACATTAAGTATTACTTCTCTTATCTGCTCTGCAATATCTATGCCTCCTGGCTCTCTAGTAATCATACAAGATAGATTTTTCTTTACTAAGTCATCATATACTTTATTAATTACAGTGCTTTTACCAGCACCATCTCCACCTTCAAATGTTATAAACATACCTTTTCCCATCTTCTTTTTACTCCTCTGTTTCTTTTAAAATTTTAATTTTGTTATTATTTACTCCAATACATTCTATATTATCATTTAGTAAATCTAAAAGTTTATTAATCTTTTCTTTAGTAATCTTCTCTCCCATCAATATTAATGGAACTCCTGGTGGATAAGGTACTATATGCTCTTTAGCAATTTTCCCAACAGAGTTTATTATATCAATAAATTCTGCTTTATTATTCATAACTATTATAGGATCTATCAATTCCCCATCTTCAATATCTAAATCGTAACTTTTAATTATACTATCTTCCTTATTCACCCTTAATTTCAATAATGCATTTTCTAATCTTTCAAAATCCTTTTCGCAATTAAAAGGAGTAGGAATTAAAACAGTTGCCCTTCCTATAGCCATTTCAACTTGAACACCATTATTTAGGAAGTATTCAACTAAGTCAATATTCTTATACCCCTCATTAATTGATATTACTATTCTAGTAGGATCATATGTCCATTTATCTTCTAATTTATTATTATCTATAAAATCAATTCCCTCTACCTTATCTATAACCTCATTTACTTTCTCTATTCTTCTAATTAGCTTCTCATAAGCCACTTCAGCTTTTTCCTGCAAAAAGGCTCTGCTGTAATCTAAAGTTGACATAAATAGATAAGAAGGGCTTGTACTCATAAATGTTGATAAATAAAACTCCACCTTTTCTTTATCAATTTCATTATTTATATGTAAATAGGCAGTTTGGGTTAATGATGGTAATGTTTTATGTGCACTCATTACCACCATGTCAGCCCCAAGCTTTACTGCACTTTCTGGAAGTTCATTATGAAATCCAAAATGTGCCCCATGTGCTTCATCTATTAAAACCTTAATAGACCTCTTTCTGCACTCTGTAATAATCTTAGATATATCTAAACCAATTCCAAAATAATTAGGATAAGTTAATATAATTCCTTTAATATCTTTTTCATTATCTATTATTTCTAAAAAATGTTTAAAATCTATTCCTAGTGGTGCTCCTAATTTTGAACTTATCTCATTTTTAATATATATGGGTTTTAACTTTCTGACCAATATACCATTAAATATTGATTTATGGCAATTTCTTTCCACTAATATTTTATCCCCTTCGTTAAAAGAGGAAAAAATCATTGTTAAATTACCTGAAGTGCTTCCATTTACTAAGAAATAGGATTTATAACTTCCATAACATTCACTCAACTTATCTAAAGCTTCTCTTATAATCCCTTGAGGGTTTTGTAAGTTATCTAATCCATCTACCTCAGTAATATCTCCATTTAATATTAAAGTAGTCAATTCATCTTGAAATGCTCTCCCCTGTTTATGTCCAGGCATGGAAAAGGGTGCATAGTTTTTTTTAATATAGGTTTCTAATCCATAAATTATAGGTGCATCATTCATTATTCTTCCTCTTGCTTATCTGTTTATTGGATATAATTTATTGGTTGTGATAAGTACCTTTTTATCTTACGTTTATAAAACTCATATCGGTCTGTATATACAGGTTCATTTGCAATAGCTTTTTCACAACTTAAACAAATTTCTTTTCCGCATATTATTATACCATTTTCATTAGCTTTTCCACATATAATGCAATTTTTTTTCATAATTGAATTTACCTCCGCTTTTCTTGTCCTATAATATTATCTTGATTTTAACCCCATACACTATATTCTATTCATTTACACGTAAAAGTTATTTTGTCCAACTAACTTTATTTTTGACATATAAATAATTTACTCTTTATTGGAAAAACTAATTTATATGAATAATCAGGAGGGGATTTTTTTGAAGCAAGAAATTATATCTCACATAGCTAGCTGTGAAAAAGATCTATATTCTTTATGTAAGTTTTTATATGAAAATCCAGAAGAAAGTTACTGTGAAGAAAAAGCCTGTTCTTATATAACCACATTACTTGAAAATAATGGTTTTGAGGTTAAAGAGAACTATTTAGATATTAAGACCTCCTTTTATGCACAAAAAGGAAGCGGTTATCCTAAAATCTGTTTTGTATGTGAATATGATGCCATAAAGGATCAAGGTCACGTAACTGGTCATAATTTATTAACAACAATATCTGTAAGTAGTGCGTTAGGTCTATCTAAAATAATAGATAAACTTCAAGGAACTATAGTAATACTTGGCTGCCCTGGAGAATACCTAGGTGGAACTAAGTCTACAATGGTAAGACAAGGAGTTTTTGATGATATAGATGTAGTATTAACTGCACATCCAAATATAATAACTGCAGAGAGTGGAACTTCATCTGCCATAATTCCACTAAACGTTAAATTCTATGGAGATAGCGGATTAAGTTTCTTAAATAGTAGTGTCTACACTTCTCTAGACGCTACTTTATTAACCTTTAATATTCTTAATTCTTTATTAAAAGGCTTTTCTAAAGATGTAGATATAAATTCAGTATTATCAAATGGAGGATACACACCTTTACTTCTTCCTACTGAAACTGATTCTAAATTCTACATACGTTCAAATGACATGGACATTGCTAAAGTTGCCGAAAGTAAATTAAGAGAAATATGCTTATACGTTTCTAAACTAATGAGAGTTAAACATGCAATATCACTTTATGAACCACCTAATGAAGAATTATTAACTAATATTACTCTTAATAGACTTTTTTCGCATAATTTAAAAGAAGCAGGAATAATAGACATAGCAGAGCCTAAAGATACTTCCGCTGGACTTAGTTTGGGCTGCGTAAGTCATAAAGTTCCTTCAATTCATCCATATATAGATATAGTTAATGGAGAAAATATAGAATACGGTTCGCTAGAATTTGCTAAAGCAACAATAAGCGACTACGCTTTCCAAAATGCTATGAAGGCCTCTCACGCTTTATGTTTCACTGCCTTAGATCTTATAGAAAATGTAAATCTACTAAGCGAAGTAAAAACTGAATTCTATGAATTCAAGAAAAATTTATACTAAAATTAAAATTTTTATAACACTATAAAAAATGAGCTGCCACACTGGATATCAGTGCATAGCTCATTTTTATTTTTCTTCATATTCCTTTTACATCTATACTGTAGGAGCCGTTTCTCAGGCTCCATTAAAATCCTTTTAATTAGTAGTTATGTTTAATAAGAAGTTAAGCACCTTACTGCTGTAGAGGCTTCTTTTCAAGCCTCATTATATTATTATGTTTAATAAAAATAAAAACATTTAAAAAGAAAAACAGTTAAAAAGTTAAAAAGTTAAACATTTAAAAAGTTAAACATTTAAATATAAAACCTAACTCTGTATAAGATACTTAAAATTCACTTAGTCCTTCTTTGAATATAAATAAATACTCCATTTATTAGCACATTTAATTACTTATCTATAGAATATAATATAAATAATTTTTAGGAGTAGTTATGTTAGCTAAAGCACTTAAGAATAATGATCTTATAGGAATTGTATCACCAGCTTTCTGCGAAGATATTAAAGTAATAGGTGATAAAATAGATACATTTAAGAAATTAGGATTTAATCTTCTTTTAGGAAAACATTTATATAGTCGTTCTGGATATTTTGCAGGAAAAGCTATTGATAGAGCTTCTGATTTAATGAATATGTTTGAAAATAAAGATGTTAAAGCGATTATATGTTTTAGAGGAGGATATGGCAGTATAAACATACTTCCATATTTAAATTATTCAGTTATTAAAAAGAATCCCAAAATACTATGTGGATATAGTGACCTGACAACTTTAATTAATTATATTAATAGGAAAACTGGCTTGATAACTTTTCATGGTCCTATGGTAAATTCAGATTTTAATGATGAGCAGACTTTAGAAAGCTTAAAGTTTACTTTAATGCAAGGGTATACCCCTTATAATATTCCCTTTGGAGGTTCTGTATGCTACAACGAAGATAATACTACTGGTATATTAGCTGGAGGAAATTTAGCCACCATTTGTTCTACCTTAGGTACGCCTTATGAAATTAACTTTAATAATAAAATATTACTTATAGAAGAAGTTAATGAATATCCTTATTCTTTAGATAGAATGTTAAGTCAACTTCTATACTCTGGAAAACTATCAAAATGTAAAGGATTCATATTGGGCCATTTTACTAACTGTACTGTAGAAAATCACTCAAAAAGTTATACTGTTGAGGATATTATAAAAAATATTTTAGTTCCCTTAAATAAGCCTATAATAACTGGATTTTCATTCGGTCATGACTATCCTAATCTTACCTTACCTATTGGGTCAAAGATTAAATTAAACTTTACCTCTAAATATATAGAAATATTAAATAATGTGGTTGTATAATTTAATTTTCCACAAAAACATACCTTTTTCACACAAGTTATCCACATCTTCTGTTGATAACTTGTGATTTTTTGTTAATAACTATTATCTAATATCAAATAAATGAGAAAAATAAAAAACTTGCAAACTAATGTTTACAAGTTTTTTTTAATTGGAGGCGCCATCCGGATTTGAACCGGAGGATAAAGGTTTTGCAGACCTCTGCCTTACCACTTGGCTATAGCGCCACACAATGGTGGCTCGAGCAGGAATC
>NZ_DCLI01000086.1:0-11814 GCF_002320975.1 Clostridium sp. UBA1652 | reverse complement strand
CTTTATTAAAACATATATATATATATTTCTAAAGAAAAAACACCGCAAATTCACTTGAATAATGTGGTGTCTTAGATAATTAAATTCTTTTTATTGATAGTCCTCTCATTCCATTGTCTTCATTTATAAAGCCTACTAAAACAAATATCTCACTATCAGATTTTATTGTAATTTCTTCATCTTCTCCATCTAAATAAATCTTCAATCCATTTTTCTGCATATCTTTTATTAACTTACCATTGTAAGTTACACCTTTTCTATTTGTAACTTTATTTATAATAAATAAAAAAAGTAAATAATACAGGAATAAAATTATAAAATCAAAAAAATTTTTAAATGAAAATAATGGTGAGTTAGTAAAATCAAATTTACCTATTGAATATGTAATTCCTCTTAATAAAAATGCGAGAATAAATGCAATTGATGTGTTTATCATATAGTATACTCCCTTCTACATTAAGTAGTATTTATTAAAATTAAGTATTACTTTTATCTAAATAACCAATTAAACCAAATGTAAATCCAGTAGTGATTAAATATATAGGAATAAACCACATGGCAATACCCCAAAAAATGCTATGAAAAGTATAATTCCATACTATATATAATGAAGTGATTCCTATTAGGGTGATTTGTAATCCAAAAATAAGATTCTTCATACTACTTGTCTTTTTAATCCGATTTAAGAAACTTAGATTAATTAGAAAACTAATTAAAGCAAAAATAGTGATTTTGATAATTAAAAAACTAAATATAAATAAAACTTTATTCAATTTATATCCTCCTCAAATACATATATATACTCCTCACCATTTTCAATAAAATCTTTTATATGCCCGTTATCATATCCTATTAATTCTAAAAATAAAATCTTATGTTCTTCGATTTTATTTATATCATATTTGTAGATTGCATCGCCAACATACATTTTACCTCCACTTATCTTCAACTCAGAGATTCCGTTTTTGCCATTATCTTTAAAAGTTTTCATAGTTCCTTTTGAAATTTCTATATAATCTTTTGAATTTAGTTGATTAGATATATTAGATTCAGTATTTATATCATTACCATTATATAAATACCATTTCCCATTGAACTTTTTAGGTGAAATTAAAGTTAATACAATAAACACTATGCAAAAAATTAAGCCTATAATAGTAAATTTTTTAAGCATATACTCTCATCCCCTTTATATAATTTATTTCATGAATTATATGGTATAAGCGTAATTTTACGAATAATTTAATATTTAAATTAGAAAGTAGTATTTATTTATGGATAATTTCAAGATGTCTATACCGATAGTAATTCCATTTCTCGATGCTGTTATTTTTCACCTTTTTATGCTATAATTTACTAAAACATTAATGAGGTGATGCTTTTGTATAAAAAACTTTTTTTAATTTTTATTATAATAATGATATTTTCTATTCCGATTTACTTTTTAATAGAAAGTATAAATGATATCAATAAAAATACTATTTCACATAATAAAATAGTAAAAATTTTAGAATCACCTGACAAAAAATTTAAAGCAATAGCATTTATAAGAGATCTTGGAGCAACTACTTCATTTAGTCCCCAAGTTTCAATCTTAGAAAATGATGATGATCTTGAAGATCAATCAGGAAACTTATTTATAGGAGATAATTCAGATTTTATTGATATATCTTGGAAAAATAACGATTCGCTTAACGTAATTTATAGTTGTCAGGACTACGACATATTTAAGAAGGTTACAAGTATTAATAATATTGAGGTCAAATATGAAAAAGTTGATAGAAGCAACTCTAAATAATGTTTTTCTTAATAAGATATTATCACCTTTATTTACATAACTAATATGAAATTTAATATTAAAGAGGTCTTTTATAGTGTATATATAAAACAAAAATTAGGAGAAATGTAATAGTCAGAAAGAAGAGAAAATAAATTATATTTTTCTTTTCTTAATTAAAAAAATGATTCTAATTTTTTCAAAAGACCAATCCTATCTATTCTATATGTATTAATTATAAAACACATAAGATTGTATTTAAAGGTAAAAAATATATAATTTGGTTTATAATTGAGTAGGCACGGAGGTCTTGGAATAAAAAAAATATATTTTAAATATTGAGGTTTTTTCTTTAGTTAATTTAAATTTTGATGTAGTTACAGGGTTAGTCTAAAATGTCTAGAGTAAGAGGCATAGATAAAATACTAAATTCTGAATTAGTAACAATAAATGAACTTGTCCAAATCTCAAGTATGAGATAGGGAACATTAAAATATTATACGAAAGAAAGATTAATTCCCTACGAGCAGATAGATAGTGGACTTGTAAGAAAATATCTTGGAGTGGAGACTCTTAAAAGATTGAATGAAATTAATCAACTAAAGATTAATGGATTAACAATAGGAGAAATAAAAAAGAAATTAGGAAAAGATTAAATAGTATTTTATTCCCTGAATTAAAGTAATGATAAGCATACAAACTATGTTTAAACAAGCATAGGAGGAAAACACGATGAAAAACATAAATAAAGTACCACTTAACAAAACAGGTTTTTCAAACAGCTATGATGAAGGTTCCAAGCATAAAGATCTTAAATCCTTAGAAGGTAATGCAAGGGATGAGAGTAAGAAGAGAATTAAGAGTGAATAGAGAAAAGTGAATAGTGAAGGAGAAAATTCAGAGAAATGAATTTTTAAAATGATGTTAAAAAGAACTTAATGAAGCCTGAAAAATGGCTTCTACAGAGTAGATGTGCACATTATTGTGGTAGATGCGATTCTCAGCGTCAGTCTAATCCTTTTCAGGAAGAATAGATCCTTTATAGTGATTTTGACGTAGCTCTTGAAGATACAGTCAAAAGTAGTAAAATAATTAGAGAGAAGTAGTTAAAATGCTTCTCTCAAAATAACTTTTAGGAGTATAAAAATGCAAAACATAAATTTATCAGAGTATAAAGGGAAAATATTTAAGCATTTTAAAGGAGATTTATATTTAGTTTTAGATGTAGCTGAGCATTCAGAAACTAGAGAAAAATTAGTTATTTATAAGGCTTTATATGGAGATTGTGGTATTTATGCAAGGCCTGTTGATATGTTTTTAAGTGAAGTGGATAAGGCGAAGTATCCTAATATAGAGCAAGAGTACAGATTTGAGCCTACAACTATTAAAAGTGTAAAGTGAAATTATTAATATTATTGTAAGATTATTCTAAGTAAAAATTAACTTGTTTATATTATAATCAAGAAAGAGAAGTTTATTAAAAGGAGAATATAAATTATGAAGATGAAATCATTTATAAATAAGCTTATTATATCATCCATGGCTTTAGGAGCTTTTGTTACTGGATTTACAGGAGTTACTGCTCATGCAGATTCTTTCAAGTCTGTAACTTTAGGAGCAGATTTAACTCAAGCTCAGAAGGATGACATGCTAAAGTATTTTGAAGTGACTAAAAATGAAGTTAACCTATTAGAAGTTACATCAAAAGAGGAGCATACATACTTAGGAAAGGTTGCAACTCAGGCTCAGCTTGGTAATAGAGCAATATCTTGTTCTTATGTTGAACCAACAAGTAAGGGTGGTATAAAGGTAAGCACAAACAATCTTACTTGGGTTAATGATGGAATGATAAAAAATGCTTTGATTACAGCAGGAATTGAAAATGCTAATGTGGTAGCAGCAGCGCCTTTTGAGGTGTCTGGTACAGCAGCATTAACAGGAATATTGAAAGGATTTGAAACCAGTACTTCTGGAGAAAAAATTGATGAAAATAAAAAAGAAGCTGCAAATGAAGAATTAGTAACTACAGGTGATGTTGCAGAAAAGATAGGTCAAGATGATGCTTCTAATTTAATGAATGATATAAAAAAGGAAGTAATAAAGGAAAAGCCTAAGACAGAAGAAGAAGTCAACAAAATTGTTGATAATGCAGTTACAGAGTATAAGGATAAGTTATCAGCTGAAGATATAGCTAGTATAAAAGCTTTGATGAGTAAGATAAATAACCTAGATCTTGATTACAACAGCATAAAAGATCAATTAAATGATGTAACCAATCAATTAAAAGATAAATTAACAAGTGAAGAGGCAAAAGGTTTATTTGCAAAGATAGGACAGTTCTTTTCAGATGTATTTAATGCAATAAAAAACTTATTTTCAAAATAGAAACCCCCTTGACAACTGAATTTTGATTTAATATACTTTGAGTAAATCAAAAGCTATGAAAAGAAGAGTAGTTATTATGGAAGCTTACAGAGAATTCCTGGTGGTGAGAAGGAATGGTGAAAATTTTAATGAAACAAGTCTTGGAGCCTCATACGGATTCTATATTAAGTAGATGATGCTATGACGTTTGTTCACGTTACAGAACTAGAGTATAATTGTACTTGATGAGATTAATATGGTGACATGTTAATGAATTAGGGTGGTAACGCGATATATAAATCGCCCCTACACATTGTTTGTGTAGGGGCGATTTTTTTTCATTAAATACAGATTTTTAAGGAGTGAATATTATGGAAAAAAGAAAACTAGAAAGACCTGTCTTTCCTAAAAGAGCAGTTATAACTTCTGGAATGCCATATGGCAATAAAGATTTACACTTTGGTCATGTAGGTGGTGTGTTTGTGCATGCAGATACCTTCTCAAGATTTTTAAAGGATAGAATAGGTGAAGAGAATGTGATATTTGTATCAGGGACAGATTGTTATGGTTCCCCTATACTTGCAAGTTACAAAAAACTTGTAGATGAAGGTTCTTATAATAAAACCATAGAAGAGTATGTTGTTGAGAACCATGAAAAACAAAAAGAGGTATTAGATAAATATGAAATAAATCCAAGTTTATATGCTGGCTCTGCACTAGGAAGAGCAGGAGAGATACACAAGGAATTATCAAAAGAAATATTCAATAATTTATATGATAATGGATATCTTGTAAAATTATCATCACCACAATTTTATGATCCTGATTTCAAAGCCTTATTAAATGGAAGGCAAGTAATAGGGAAGTGCCCTATAGAAGGATGTAGTTCTGAAAAAGGATATGCAGATGAATGTGATTTGGGACATCAATATATGCCTAATGAACTTATAGATCCTAAGAGCATATTATCAGGTAAAACACCTGAACTTGTAGATGTGGCTAATTGGTATTTTGAATTAGATAAATACATGCACCTATTAAGTGAGGGTGTAGAGCATTTAAGAAAAACATCAAATTGGAGAAAATATGTTTTAAATACCATTGAAGAATTTTTAAAGCCACCAATTATATATGTAAAACGTAAGCAACTTGAAGGTATAACAGATTTGGATGAAAAACTTCCAACTCATACAGTTGAAGATGATTCTAAGAAAGCTTCCATCTCTTTCATATTTAAGAACCTAGAAGATAGAGATAAAGCAAGAGAAGTGTTTGATAAAATGGGCATAAGATTTAGGACAGGAAAAACTTTAGTTCCCTTTAGATTATCAGGAAATGTTGAATGGGGTATAGATGTACCTGATAAAGACGAACTTAAAAATCTTACTTTTTGGGTATGGCCAGAATCTTTATGGGCCCCAATATCATTTACTAAGGCCTATCTAGAATCTATAGGAAAGACATCAGATGAGTGGAAAAATTTCTGGAACTCTAAAGAATCAAAGGTATATCAATTCATGGGAGAAGATAATATCTATTTTTATGGTGTTGCTGAGATGGGCCTTTTCATGGCACTTACAGGAATAAACTATGATAACAAGGTAGACTTCGAAAACATCAACATTCCACACTTGATTGCAAATAATCATCTACTGTTTATGGATAAAAAAGCTAGCAGCAGTGGTAAAGTAAAACCACCTATGGCAAGAGATTTATTAAATTTCTACACTCCAGAACAATTAAGAATGCATTTTTTAAGTTTGGGTTTATCAAGAAAAAGTGCCAGCTTCACTCCACAAGTATTTATGAGTGAAGAAGAGAAGCAAGGAGCTGATCCAGTATTAAAAGATGGAAATCTTCTTACTAATGTATTTAACAGACTTGTTCGTTCATGTTTTTATACATCTCAAAAATACTATGATTCAGAAATACCAGTAGGAGAAATAAGTGAAGAAATTTTAGAAGAAGCTAAAGAGGCTATCATAAACTATGAAAATAACATGTACAATCATGAATTTCACAGTGTGATTTATGTTCTTGATAGTTATATAAGAAAGATGAATAAGTACTGGGTAAGTAACATGAAAAAAGCAGAAAGCGAAAATGATGATGTACTAAGAAAACAAGTTCTCATAGACAGTTTCCATGCTGTAAGAACCATCATAACTCTACTTCATCCTATAGCTCCAACTGGATGTGAAAAAGTAAGAGATTATCTAAATGTAGATAAAAAACTTTGGAGCTGGGACTTCATATTTGAACCTATATATAAAATTATTGATAAAGAGCATAAGTTGAAATATTTGATGCCTAGAGAAGATTTCTTTGAAAAACATGAAAGTCAATTAAGTGAAAGTCTTGCAAAATAGTAATCAGTTTTCTTGTCATGATGGGCCTAAGAGATATGTGAAAAGGCCCATCATGACATTAATATACCTCTCTATCTTATCTTTATTTACATATATAATAATTTTCCGGTTTCTTGTAAATGTGTAAAGAATTTAATTAATGTGTCGATATAAAATATGTATAAATTATTAATAAACAAACTTAGGGGGACTAATTTAATGAATGATTCTTATGTTTTTAAAATGCACAAGAAATGGAGGCGTGGCAGATTTCTAGGGGTAGCAATTTTTTCTCTGATTTTATTTTTGCTAATTGGTTATGGAGTCTACGAATATAATGATAAGAAAGATAATCCGTTTATAATAAATACATTATCTGATTATTATAATGCTAAATCTAATGATTACTATGTAAAAATAGAGTCTAGTGAAATATATGATATGAATTTTGCTATGTTTAACTCCAAAGATAACAGTACATTTGATAATGTTACAGACTATTTTTTGGGAATTAGAATTGAAGATAAAATTCTTCCTGTATCTGTACCTAAAGAAGATATTGAAAAAGTTATTAATGGAGAAATTTCTTATTATGTGGTTAGTGGGAATATACGTGCTTTTGAACCTGATACATTAAGAACGTTGAAAAACGTTTTAGTAGAAGATGGATTGACTTATGAAGAAGTGAATTCTATAATACTACCAAATTATCTTGAACATGCCTATCCTGTAGAATCTCTTTATATGCTTATAGGACTTGCTGTTATATTTATTTTTATATTTTCAATATTGTATGGAAGAACATTTATAATCAACAGAAGGGCTAAGAAAAGTCTTCTAAATTACTTTAATGGTAATTTAGAAAATGCCTACTCAAGTATTGATATGGATATTTATAGTTCTGAAACATTTACGATTAAACCTTTTACTTTAACCCAAAACTACATTATAGTAGATAGCAAACAGGTTGTTTTAACGCTTCCTTTAAGGGAGTTAATGTGGGTGTATGTACATAGAGTTACATATAGATTTTTCTTTTTTGTAAAAATCAATATGGTTACTAGTTTGGAGTTGGTCTTTTCAGATAATAGAAAGTATAGGATTGCAGTACCTGGTTTTGCTTCAAAAGGTGTTGAAAGAGCTAATGGTATTATTGATGCTATATCTCACAGAACGCCTGTTTTTGTTGGCTACTCTGATGAACTTCGTGCTTTATTTAAGAAAAAACCAGAAGAATTTAAACATCAATGGGAGTTACTGAAGCAACAATCTTACAATACAGAAGTAACTGAATTTTAATATATCTTATTAAAATGTATCTATCAATTAATATAGTAAAAGTTTTGAAAAGTTAATAAGTCTATTGAAATCCTAACATCTTAGATAAGCTAGATGTTAGGATTTTCTTGTTATGATAAGCCTAAGAGGTACATGAAAAAGGTCCATTATAAAAAAGAAATACACTTAGATTAAAAGTATATACAATAGTTTTAAAATTTGAAACCACAAAGTATTGTAGGGGGTGTATAATTAAATAGAATTTTAATTTAAAAGGAGGATATATGTTTAATACAAAAGTGGACTTAATAAATGGAAAAATACTTAAGTCGTTAACTATATTTACAATTCCACTGTTTATATCAAGTATATTTCAACAACTATATAATATGGCAGATATAATGATTGTAGGAAATTTTTTAGGAGATACATCTTTAGCTGCAATAGGATCTACCACAGCTATATATGAGATGTTAATTGGGTTTGCGTTAGGTATAGGCAATGGACTTAGTATAGTAACAGCCCGTAGTTATGGTGCAAAAGATGAAGAGTTAGTAAAAAAATCAGTAGCTTCTTCCATTGTTATAGGAGGAGTAATTACTATATTTATTATGATTATAGTTAAATTATTTTTATTTCCTCTATTACAACTATTGCATACTCCAGAAAACATTATAAATGAAGCTTATTCTTATGTTTATACGGTTACAATTTTTGTTGGGGTTACCTTTGTTTATAATCTGTGTGCAGGCTTTTTAAGAGCAATTGGAAACAGTTTCATGCCCTTGGTATTTCTTATAATATCATCAGTATTAAATGTCATATTAGATATTCTTTTTATTACTAAATTTAGTATGGGAATAAGGGGAGCAGCAGTTGCAACGGTTATAGCTCAAGGAGTATCAGCACTTTTATGTATTGTCTATATATTTTATAAATGTAAAATACTTATTCCCAAAAAAGAGCATTTTAAATTCGATAAGGAGTTATATATGGATCTATCTGGACAAGGTTTATCCATGGGAATTATGCTTCTTATAGTGTCAACTGGGACAGTTATTCTTCAAACTGCAATTAATGGATTTGGATATCTTATTATTGCAGGTCATGTTGCTGCACGTAAACTTAGTAGTTTTCTTACGTTACCTATTGGTATATTATCAATGAGTATTTCAACCTTTGTCTCACAGAATAAGGGGGCAAATAAAGTGAAAAGAATAAGGCAAGCTGTCAGGTATGTAAATATAATTTCTATAGCTTGGGGAGCCCTAGCCTTTATAATTTCATTATTTTTATCACCAGTACTTATGAGAGCAATATCAGGATCTAGCGAATACACTGTGATTCATAATGGGTCATTATACTTAATGATAAATGCACCTTTTTATGCAATTTTAGGTATACTTCTAAACTTGAGAAACGCCCTTCAAGGCATTGGGCAAAAGATTGTTCCTCTAATCTCTAGTATAATTGAGTTTTTTGGCAAGATAGTGTTTGTATATTTCCTTATAGGGAAAATGGGTTACTTTGGTGTTATAATATGCGAACCAGTAATCTGGTGCTTAATGGCTGGACAACTAGTATACTCATTTTATAAAAACCCCTATATTAGAGATGGTGGTAATAAGCTTCAGCAGGAAATAGCAAGTTAATATCTATAACTAGAACTTAGTATAATGATGGGCCTAAGATGTATATGAAAAAGGTCCATCATGAAACAAGAGGTTACTTTTCTTATTTCTTACCATAATAAATAGGTAACTTATCTAATATATCATTAAAGTTATCAAATTTTTCAGTGCTCGCCCATACAAGTTCTTTATAATATTCTTCTGAAGTTGAAAAGTATAGTTCGTTCAAATTATTATAAATGAAAATTGAATAACATTTATTTAGATCACTATTATTTTTAACCAGTAGGAAATAACTATCTTCAAACAAAGAGCCGTCATCTTTTTGACCTCCTCTTCCTGTAAAAGGGTATCTGGAACCATTTATAGTTATGTATCCATTAAACTTTGGTGCGTATGCAGTAGGTATATTAGGCGGATAGTTATCAAAAGGAGTTATTATTGCTTCTCTACGAATACCTTTAATTTCTATATTACACTCTCCTAAAATCTTTCTATGTTCATTATCAATATAATATCCATGATAGGTTTTACTTATAGTTTGGATATCTCTGAAAAATAACATTTTTATACTTATACATATAATTAAGAAGATAGATAATCTAGTTAATAACTTCTTATATTTCTTCATCATCAAGATACACCTCATAATCATGTTTTTTATGATTGTACCATAAAAAGGTAATAACTTAATTACGAAAATATTAACTTGATATAGATAAAATATAAGAGGTATATCAAGAGGCCTATCATGAAATGGTTAGTGCACTTATGACGAACCATGAAGATATGAAGATAAAATCAATTAGGAAATTTATGGTACAATAGAATTAATTATATAAAGTGAGTATGAAAAATTAAAATATCTAAAAGATAGGGGATACGGATATGTACAATGAATTTCCAGTAATTGAAACAGAGCGACTAAGACTAAGACTTATTACAGAAAAAGATTTAAAAGAGATGTTTTCTATATATTCATCAGAAGAGGTTATGAAGTATTATGGAATATATCCAATTAATGATATTTCAACAGTTGAAGTTATGATTGAAAAGTTTAAAGAGTCTTTTGAAGTAGATATGGGTATAAGATGGGGAATAGAATTAAAAAGTACAAGCAAGTTAATTGGAACATGTGGCTATCATAATTGGAATAAAAGGCACTTTAGAGCTGAAATAGGGTATGAATTGGGTAATGAGTTTTGGAGAAAAGGTTATGCTAAAGAAGCTATTTCATCAATAATAAAATATGGCTTTGATGAAATGAACCTAGAAAGAATAGAGGCACTTGTTTATCCAGAAAATGAAACATCTGAAAACATGCTTAAGAAACTAGGTTTTCTGCATGAAGGTTATCTTAGGAAGTATGTTTACTTTAGAGACAAGCATCAAGACTTAAACATGTTTTCATTAACAAAGGACTAAGTTAATTACTTATTTTTATAAAGATTAATTCCTTTAAATAAGAATAGAGATGATATTAAAAATATAAATAGAGTTTTAAAAGTTTCAAAAATATCAAAGGTATTGTTTTGTAGCGATGTGATAAAAGAAATCATAGAAAAGAGAATTCCAAGAATCCCTAATACTAATAAACCTAATTTAGATTTACCTAAATTCTTAACTAAAAGAGTTTGTTTCCCAGAAGTCAAATACTCTGGAGTATTAACTTTTTTATTAAACTCCTCAATGTCATTGATGGTTTTTGAAAAATCATTATTAGATTCGTTCATAGACAAAACCTCCCAATATTAGATAGTAATATTATACCATAAAAAGGATTAGATTGAAGCTGAAAATAGCTTCTATCAATTAGTCATATTGCTATAGAAAATGTGCAAGTATTTCATTAGAATTCGTTTAGACGTATTGATGTAAGATCTATCCTAACCTTTATTATTTTTTTATGATTAAATAATGTGATTTTTGCTGATAATTATACATAATTAAATCTTTTATATGAGATGATTGAAACACATAAATATGATATAATAAATATAAGAAGATATAGTATTTTCAATGGTTACATTTGAGTTTTTTTAGTAAATGATAGCCATATAAAAGGATGTGAAAGTAAACTATGAACAATAAATACAGTAATTACGATGATGACTTTATAATGTCTCCAAAAGTTGATTTTGTATTTAAGCTTATTTTCGGTGATGAAAAGAATAAATCTGTTTTGGCAGCATTTTTGAGTGCAGTATTGAATTTACCAAAAGAAGAATTTATGGAAATAGAGTTATTAAACACGGAATTATTAAGAGAATTTAAAGAAGACAAAAAAGGTGTTTTAGATATAAGAGTTAAGACTAGAAATAACGAGCAGATAGATATAGAAATTCAAATACTGCCTACTGAATTTATGGCAGAAAGAACATTATTCTACTGGTCAAAAAGTGCGCTGCGTTGTGCA
>NZ_DCLI01000091.1:0-77618 GCF_002320975.1 Clostridium sp. UBA1652 | reverse complement strand
CTTTTGATAGTTGGTCTTTCTGTAAAAGATAAATTAAACTTAATATAATAAAAGCAAATAAAATCATCCACCATAAAGTTATTATCATTAAGTACAACCATTCATGTACATTTCCTTTTTCATCTCCATATATATAATCATATCCTTGATTTTTATACCAATTAAAATCATTATATCCATCACAAACAAGTTTACTATTCTTAAAAAATTGAATTTTTCTAGTTTTAACTATTGCTACCGTAACATCATTATTAAAACTTATCTTAGCTGTATAAAACTTTATATAGGAAATTAAGATAAAAAAAGTTACAAATATCAATATTAATTTCTTATTTAGTTTCATATCCGCTTATCTCCTCTCATGATTGTCCATCAAATATCAACATTCCCATCACGTACTATCATAAGCTTATCCTCATGTTCATGAAGTCTGTCCATCAAATCTTCTTTAGATTTATCAAAATCATTGCTCCAACCGTACATGGAAAAGAGCATTTTTATGGTTGGCTTGTACTGACATTCTTCAAGTTTCATATTTTGATACACCCATCTTTTTAAAATTCTGTATCTTCTTTTTAATGGAGGTGTATCAACTAATATGATCTTGTCCGCTTCCTTAAAACCTTTATCAAAATATCTTCTAGCTACTCCTTCAATTATCCACTTTTCAGTAGCTAAAATCTTATTGAATTCTTCATCTATTTGCTCTGATGTTCTTCTAACTTCTCCATCATCTATTTTCATATGTACAATACTATCTAGCTCGTACCATGAGATATCTAGCTTTTTTGAAAGTTTCTTTGCTAGGGTTGTCTTTCCACTGGCTACGGAACCTATTATATATATTTTCATGCTAACGCTCACTTTCCTCAACCTGTATTGAAGCAACATGATCAGTTGCCCATTCACATAAAGTAATCAATAGAGGCAATAAACTTTTCCCTTGATCAGTCAAAGAATATTCAACCTTAGGCGGCACTTCGGCATAAACTTTTCTAACTATTAAATTATTTTCCTCTAGGGCTTTAAGCTGTTGAGATAACATCTTATGAGTGATATTGGGAAGCTTTCGTTTAAGCTCATTAAATCTCATGGTTTCTTTTCCAAGATGCCAAATAATAATAGGCTTCCACTTTCCTCCTATAATATCAAGAGTCAATTCCATAGAACAATTGTATTCGATTCCTTTAAATATCATTTTTTACTCCTATATGATTTCTAAGTATACATTTGGTAACTACATTACTTAAAAGTGCGTACTTGTTAATAATATCATCAGCCTATAATATTAGACTTAATGAAGTCCTTAAGACTTCTACAACAATAATTTAGAAATGACTCTAATGTAGTATGTAGTATCTCCTGTGTCGATAGTACTACAGCACTAAGGCGCTTGTTTTTATTATACACAATTTTCCTATTAGTTTATATCTATGTTTATACAAAATTATTTCTATACTATGGTTTTACGATGAAAG
This sequence comes from Clostridium sp. UBA1652, assembly GCF_002320975.1. Lineage (NCBI taxonomy): Bacteria > Bacillati > Bacillota > Clostridia > Eubacteriales > Clostridiaceae > Clostridium > Clostridium sp. UBA1652. The sequence continues at coordinate 76,140 of NZ_DCLI01000091.1, read as the reverse complement.
GATTAATTATGAAAGAAGATTTGATAAAAAAATTTGTACTTAATGGTGGAAATAAAATTGAATATTATGTGAGTAATCAAGTTAATGATAAACCTACTTTGGTTATATCTATGGGAATATGGGAACCGGCTATTAGAGCACTCCCTTTGATATCAAGACTTACAGGGATACATTGTATTGCTATTAGCTATCGTGGTCGAGGTGGTAGCTGTACCCCAAAATCGGGTTTTGATTGGAACCATCATGTATCTGATATAAAATGTGTACTTCAAAACGAACCTATTAATAAACCTGTATTTTTAGGATTTTCCAAAGGCGTATCCTATATGCTTGGCTTTTTATCATCAAATATAGAGCTAGTTAAGGGTATTATTATAATTGATTACCCTGCTATTCATTCTAAGTTAGAGAAAGGTGCAGCTAAGTTCTGGAGTAACATGGTCTACAACGGAATTAAGTTAGATAATTTTATCACTACCCATACGCTAAAATGCATAGAAAATGAATCAACCTACAAAGAATTCTACCATGACTTAAATGCGATGAACTGCCCTGTATGGGTGTTTAGAGGTGTAGATTTAGATTCTAATATTCCATCAAATCTAACTGATGATGATATCCTAAAATACAAAGAAAATGTAAATCAATTAGAAATTATTGATTTCAAATATAGTGGACACATGATTTTAGATGAAGAATTAGGTAAGGCTACAAAGTATATTCAAGGAATACTAGATAAGCTAGATTAAATCTTGTAGAATATTTGAATAATTTTCCTATCCATCATATAATATATAATAACTATAAAAAAGGGGGATATTTAATGGGCAATCCAGGATTTATAATGTTTAGTTTTATCAATATTTTTATACTTATAGGTATGTTTGGAATATCTATATATTGTTTTATTTTGTTTATAAAACTTGCTCACAGAGGAATTAAAGCTTTAGATCTTTACATAGAAGAAAAAGGCGGTAATAATAGGAATTTTTAAATAGTTTTATACATGAGCCATTCAGTATATGCGAAAATAGGGTTTCAGAACTTGTACCAAAGTTTTGAAACCCTATCTCTATAAGTTTAAATTTATCTACTCTATAATTCTTGCAGCAGTTCTCTTATATAAAACTGGTATTGCTATGGCTATAAGAACCATACCCATAAAGGCTGGTGAGGCATGACCAACCGCTACATAAAGTTGACCTCCAATTATTGGCCCAATCATTCTAGCTAAAGCTTGAATAGATTGGCTACCTCCTTGAATCCTTCCTTGCTCACTAGAATCTACTGACTTAGATAACATCCCATTAAATGATGGTCCAAAGACTGAATCTCCAAAAGCAAAGATAAACATTCCAACAATAAGAAGTGGATAAAATGATAGTAGAGCTGACATTGCTATAAGACCATAACCTATAATCTCTGAAGCCATTCCAAGAACAGCTATCTGTTTATCATCAAGTTTCCTCAAAAGTTTCGGCATTATAAAACCTTGTGAAATTATGTCTTGGAGTCCCATAATTGAAAACATAAGTCCTATTACTGCAGGCTTCCAGCTGAAGGTATCCATTGTGAACTGTGAAAAAACTGCCTGCAAAGATCCATTTGGTATCCAAAGTAAAAATGCTGAGATAAGAAGTCTTTTTAAACTTTTCATAGAAAGTATACTTGTAAGCTGAGTAAATGGATTTAATCTTACAAAGCTAATATCTTTAAGTCTATTATTTCTATCAAGACTTTCAGGCATAAAAAAGTATCCATAAATAACATTCAATAAAGTTATTAGTGCTCCAAAATACATTGGTACCGCATAACCAAACTTGGCAAGTAACCCTCCTAAAGTTGGACCAATAACACCTCCTACGCCTACAACTGCACTCACCCATCCAAAGTATTTAGTTCTTTCCTTTGGAGGAATTATATCTGCAAAGTATGCAAATATAGTACTTATTGTTCCTCCAGTTATACCATCTATTATTCGTCCAACAAATAATATCCATAAAGCTCCCCCAAGTCCAAAAACTAAGTATCCTATTGAGGAACCAAAAAGGCATAATAGAAGTACTGGGCGACGCCCATATTTATCACTCAAAGCTCCAAGACCAGGAGCGGCAAAAAATACACAAGCTGCATAAACTGAGGTTAATAGAGTAACAACTATAGCTTGATATTCTGGATTAGCTATATAAGGTTGTACCAAAAATGGAACAACAGGTGATATGATACCAAAGCCTATTCCGCAAAGAAACACAGATATAAGTCCAAATATTAAAGCATTTTTATCTACACTTTGTTCTATGTACTGTTTATTTTGTGATTTAAATTTAAACATTTAGTTCTCCTTTAAAAATTATTTTACTTCCTAGGAAACAATTTTATATTATCAACTTTTTGCTTCCTTGTCAACAAAATTTCCTTAATAAAAAAACAGCCTACCCTAAATAAAGTTTGGCTGCATATTTTCATTATTCAAATTTTTCTGATTCGCTATTCTCATCTATCTTTTTCATTTCTTCATCTAAATGGTTGCTATAACTATCCATAAAACTAATCATACTATCGTATTGTTCCTTAGTCATTTGATCAAATACACTTTTGTCTCGTTCTTGAAACTCTTTATGTAATTCCTCATGGACATTAAAAATCTTTTGTCCCTCTTTAGTTAGTCTAAAATAGATCTCTTTTTTATTATCGGGTTTCTTATAACTTTCGATAACCCCTTTTTTTATTAGTTTTTTAGTTAATTTACTTATAGCACCTGTAGTCATATAGAAAGATTCTGCAAGTCTTGTTACATTAGAATCAGTGTTTTTCCCAAGGTATTCAATACAATGAACTTCCGAAGATTTATAACCCTCAAGACGTTTTTCCATCTTAGGTTTGTTAATCCAAGCCATCTTGTTAACTAAATTCCTTAGACCCATTAGAACCTGTTCCTCTTTATCCATGACATATCCTCCTACATGCTATATATTAAACATATTATATTAAATTTTCGTTTTTATTTCAACAAGTTGAAAATTTAATAGGAAATCTTTTACTTACAAATACTTTCTAAATCCCTTAACTAATTCTTTTCCATAACCCATTGTCTCATAGAATTTATGAGCTTCTTTTCTTTTACCTCCAGATACAAGTGTGGTTAAACTGCAATTTCTTTTTCTTGCTTCATCTTCAATAAAGGTCATTAACTTTCTTCCAACACCCTGTCCCTTGCATTTACTACTTACAACAATATTTTCTATAACCATGAAGGGCCTGCAATCACTATTTAACTCATAACAAATTATTCCCATGACTGTCCCAACTATTTTATTATTTTCATCCTTAGCTCCAACTAAAATATAACTTTCATCTGAATTAATCTTCTCAAAAGTCTTATAAAAACCTTCTAGATTGCTTTTTTTCTCTAAAAGTTCCTCATATAATTTTGAAAGCTCCTCAACATCATTTCTAGTAATTCTTTCTATAGTAATCATTGTAATCCCCCCTTAATAAAGATAATTATAACACTAAAAAAGCTGTATTAAATATTTAACTAACAAATAAATTCCTATTATTCCAAAAACTATAGCAGTCCCAATAGCTCTTCCAACAAAAAATTTCTTCATATTATCATCTCCTTTTAGATTAAATTTAAATATCAATGTGCCTACCAAAAGGATGGCAATCACGCTAATTATAATAGGAATAAAACTAGATGATGAATTTTTATTTAATGAAAGTCCAATAACTCCTCCAACTAATAACAAGGCTGATGATATAAAAAACAACTTTTTCTTAATTGAAGACACCACTTTTTTATCATTAGGTTCTATTTTATGTAATACAATATTGTTTTCATATTCACTTCCGCATTTTTCACAACTTTTTAGGTGTTCTGTAACTAAATCAACAGTATCTTCACTTGCAACTCCATCCATCACAAGTGGTACTAAATCAGCTACAACATCACAAGAAATCTTCAAGTTAAACCCTCCTTTTTTAACATATCCTTAAGCCATTTTTTAGTTCTAAAGTCTATTACTCTTGCTGAATTTTCTGAAATACCAATTCTATCTGATATCTCAGAATAGCTAATACCTTCAACACGCATTTTTATAATCTTTTGCACTTGTATATCCTTAGTTTTCAGTAGCTCATCTACTCTTTCATATATCTGCTTTGTATAAAAATTCTCAAAAATATTATCCGTAACATATACCTCCAAAAGATCACTATACTCCACAGTTACTCTATATTTTCTTAAATTTTGTAACCACAAATTCCGCGCAATACCAAATAACCAAGTTTTAATTGATGAATTCCCCTTAAATCCCCCAATTGAATATATGGCTTTAACAAATGTTTCTGAAAGTAAATCCTCTGAAAGTGCAGGATCGTGAGTGAGACTTAATAAATAGTTAAATACATCTTGTTTATATTCCAAATACAAATTTTCTATACTATTCATTGAAATCCCCCTTTCATATAATAAGTCACATTAAGCCATAAAATATTACACTCGATTTATAAAAATTTTATTATATTATTAATTTAACCTACAAAGCAAAAAATAGCAGCACGCATTTAGGTTACTACTATCTTAATTCATGGTGGGCCTCTTCATATACTTTCATTTCAAAACCATCATCAAAAACTATAACTTCTATTCATTTATTACAAATTTCAAATCTTTCTTAGGCCCATCGTTAATATTCTGAGACTTAAACATGGTACTAATTTCATATCCAGTCATATATCCATTTACTTCATTACCATCAACTTGTTTTATACTGATCATCTTCCATCTAATAACTTTATATCCTAGACCTCTATATATGGTAGTTCCACCGTCTTTTGCTACTAGTGTTGGTACAACAAATATAGGCTTTTTATCTTCTGATATCCTCTTTGAATCAATGTTATATGTGACAAGCCCAATTGTTATAAGCAATATAACACATGCAAATATATTTTTATATTTTCTCATTATAAAACCTCTTAATCTTTTTCTCAAGTTCATTTATGCAACTTAAAGACAGCTTTTCCAATTGAGGTATGTCTTTTAAAATTCCATTTTGTAATTTCTCACTTGTTTTTAATGCACGCTCATATAACTCTTTTGTTATTATATTTTCCTCAAAGGCATCAACAAGTTCATCCATATCATCAACTTTAATAGTTCCATTAGGATATACGATCAAATCTAAGTACAAATCATAAAAATAAATAATGTTATCATCATCAATTCCATGACTTGCAATCATATCTATATACCACAATTCAATCTCATTTTTCATATTTATCATAGCTGTGATAACATATGTACCATCATCCGGTAGCATTTGAAGCCACTTCATCCCACTATCACACACTATGATTTCTTCACCATTAAAATTCCATATATAAGGTTTTGATACTTTATCTATGTACAACATAGCAGCAATACCTTTAAAAACTTCATTATCAATATTTAATTGTGTATATCTCTTTGATGTTATTCCTGTCCATTCATCATAAATAAGGCGCTTTTTCTTCATTTTGTTTTCACCAACCATATAAATATCATATTTTTCATAGGTCCATCAAGAAACTCAACTTGAACTTATTTTTATTTCTTAATCTCCGCAATCCATGTAAAATTTCCTACATGTTCAAAAGAAATCATTAGGCCCATCTGCTCTATGTACTTTCTTAAATCCTCAACTATAAAAAAGTTCTTACTTTCTATAAACTCCCATAAATCTTCTCTATCATTTCTGAGAAAGCTTTCTTTATGATCTTTTTTAAGGTGCATATTTTCAAACATGAAATCTATCAAGATAACTCTACTATTATCACTAATTGATAACATATTAGAAAGAACTTGTTGTTGTTCTTTTTCATTAAGTCCATGTAACACATATGAAGATACTGCGATATCAGCCTTTTGCTTTATGATAGGTACATCAAAAATACTGCTTTCAACAAATTTCATGTTAGGATATTTTCCTTTACCAACTTCAATCATTTCAACATTTTTATCTATACCAATAATAGTTAACTTTTCACTTAATGGCCCACATAGATTACCTGTCCCACAACCAAAATCAACTATAGTTTTCACTTTATAACTTAAAATCTTCTCTCTTATCTTTACAAAAGTTTCTTCATATTTATCAAATAATCCAAGTTCATCATCTGATTTCTCTTGAATCATCTTGTCATACAGAATTCCTTTATTTAAAGTTTTCATATATTACACCTCTTTTATATAACTCATATTCTGATGGGCCTTTTTTGATATTAATTCTTATGTTCCAAATACTTCTTTAAGTCTTTATGTTTTGATGTACCTCATGAACCTACTTTTCGATATTTCTTTTAATATAATAAGTCCATTTAACTTTCTCTTTGATGAATTATATTAACATTCACTCCTAATATATTTCATAATATCCATCAAATCATCAGTATCAACTGCATAACTTGAATGTTCTTTAACTCTTTCAGATGCATTTATTGCAATAGATTTACTACAGAAATTAAACAGGGGAATATCTGTTGTTCCATCCCCAACTGCAATACATTCTTCAGGATTTATATTATTTTTCATGCAAAAATCCTTTAAATACTCAACCTTATTTTCTGATTTAATATAATTTATAATCTCTCCAGTGAATATCCCATCTCTGACTTCATACTCGCTTCCATAATAGCCATCAAAGCCCCAAATATCACATGCAACTTTAGCTACTTGTTTTGGACCTACAGTAATTACAATGCACTTAATACCTTGGCTATGTAATAATTCAATTACATTTCTAATATTTTTTAGAGGCTTTACAACCTCTAGAAATGAATGTTTAATTTTACTTTCCTCTAATCCAAAAAGTAATTTTGCTCTAAGATAATCTGCCTCTATATAATCAATTTCGCCAGTTTCTTCTTTCTCCTGTATTGAAGAATGTTCTTTTTCCTTGCCATTTAAAATACAGGGTAACATTACAGAATGTATTTGTCTAATCAATGTATCATCTAAATCAAAACAAACAAGTTTATGTTTTTTAATTTCATAATCATTTAAAGGCTTTTTCCCCAAATACAAGTCCATAGTGTCATAAATATTAATTTCTCCACCAAACTTATTTATAGCCTCTGTTATTCCATTACACAAATTATTTTTTAACACCTCAGCGCACTGTCTATGATCTGAATAAGTTTCTAGAAGAGATATGTACTCACTAGCTTTTAATTTTCTTGTTTTTCTGTAAATCTTACTTTTTATATTTGTGAATCCGTACTTCTCTAATATTTGTGTATATTTTTTGCAAGAATCTTCATTAAATTCAGTAAGCTCCTTATCTGATGGTTTAAACTTTTTATACACTTTTCTGATTTCTATATGTAATTTATCATCATCGCGATTTACAAATGGGTGATTCCAAAACAAAGCTATTGTTCCACCAGGCTTTAGTAAATCATAAACTTTCTTAAATCCGATATCCTCTGGTATCCAATGAAATGCTGTTGCAGAGTATACAAGATCATATTGATTTTTATCACTAATAAAGTCCTCAAAACCTATATTTTGAACTTCGAAATTCCTAAAGGAAGAAAATTTTTCTTTAACATATCTAGCTAAATCCTCTCCAAGTTCAATAGCCCTAATACTACAGCCTGCCTCTAAAATTGGCAAAGTAGCTTGCCCAGTTCCTATCCCAATTTCAAGTGCACTTTTCGAATTATTTAATTCCCCATAATCAATAATATCCTTAAATAATTCTTCACTATAGGTTGGTCTATACTTATCATAGTTTAATGGATCTTCATTAAACTTTAATCTTAAATCCATTTCATCGCCCCATCACAAAATAATGATTTACACTTCTAATTTTCATATATAATATGGATATTATACCATTTAATTCATGTTATTACTTTAGTCTTTTTAAAATATAATTACAGTTAATATAGAAAAACACCCTATAATCCATTTCTGAATAATAGAGTGCTCCTCAAATAAATCAACTAAAATCCTCAATAAGTTCATCACTTAAAATCCCTTCTGCTATTTGTCTAACTTCGCCTGTCATTCTTACATTCCACCCATCATCTATTTCAATAATAAGCGCTCCCCCCAACATTTTTATCTTTATTTCATTATTAACTAGATTTTTCTTTTTTAAAACACTAGCAACTGCACAAGAAGAACTTCCTGATGCTAATGTAAAACCTGCTCCTCTTTCCCATATAAGAATTTCAGCTTCATTTCTTGATAAAACTTTTGCAAATTGTACATTAGTTCTATTAGGAAACATCTCATGATTTTCTATAAGCTTACCATAGGTTTTTATCTCATCTATATCTAACTTATTTTTAATTATTACACAATGAGGATTTCCCATAGATACACAGTTTACTTCATATTCCTTATCATCAACTTGTAATTTTTCTCCTCCTACTTCTTCCATAATAAAATTTGTAGGAATTTCTTTAGAGTTAAAGTTTGCCTTACCCATATCAACTGATATCCTCTTTGCCTTTTTACTTGAAGTTTCTTCAACTATATTAGCTCTAACTATTCCACCTTTTGTCTCAACTGTGAAGTCCTTATTACTAGTAAATCCATAATCATAAACATATTTGCAAAATATTCTTAATCCATTTCCGCTTTTTTCTGCTTCTGAACCATCAGGATTAAAAATCTTTAAACCAAAATCTGCTTTAACTGATTTCACTTTAAGTAAAATTCCATCTGATCCTATTCCAAAATTCACGTTGCATATTCTTTGTATTGCTTTTTCAGTTAACTTAAAACTTATATTTTCTTCATCTAAAACTATGTATTCATTTCCTAATCCATGTGTTTTCACAAAATTGTTCATATCAAGTTCTCCCCAATCTACATTTATAAGATAAAACACCGTAAAATTTTTTAAATAATACGGTGTTACGTACCTATATTAAAATTTTATCATATTAATATGCATCAATGCATGAAATAAAGCTGTAACATTCAAAGCTTGTAAAAATTTATTCTCCTTAAGGTCATAGATTACATCATCTAAAGGTTTTAAAACAACCTCTATTTGTTCTGTATCATCTAAATGAGTATCTGAGGTTAATTCTGCATCTAAAGCGAGAAAGCAATAAGTAAGATTAGTATGGTTTGCGGGATTAGCAGAAATAGTACAAGTATGAACAAACTCCTTAGCTGTATATCCTGTTTCCTCTATCAGTTCTCTTTTTATTGCATCAACTGGTGCCTTATCTGTTACCTCAACCCCTCCTGATGGCAACTCTAAGAGAGTTTTTTGAGCTCCATGTCTATATTGCTTAACTAGTACAACTTCTTTTTCTTTAGTTATTGCAACAACATTTACCCAAGCCGGATATTCAAACACATAATAGGGTTCCACTATCTTTCCGCTTGGCATTCTACAGGTATCTGCACGTAGAGAAATCCATCTATCCTTAACAATATGTTCAGATTTTAATATCTCCCATTCAAAGTTTTCCATGTACTTTCTCCCTTAAATTATTGAGAATACCATTATATTAAAGCAAGCTTTATTTTGACAGTAAATTCTTAAGTTCCTTCTCTAACTTTTCTACCATGTTCCTAAGTTCATCGCCCTTTATACGCTTTGAATCATCATACATCTCTTCCCTTGGCAGCCACCATACAGGTCCCTTTTTAGGTGTATCTCCTGCAACTCTAGGAAATAGATGCCAATGAACATGAGAATCTCCATTTCCAAGTAATTCATAATTCATCTTTTCAGGTTTAAATGCATTATATGCCGCTTCTGCAACAATGCTCATTTCTTCGAGATACTTAACTCTAAAATCTTTAGGCAATTCATGTAATTCACTAACATGTTGTTTACATAAAAATAATGTATACCCTTTAAAATGTTGATGGTCTCCTATAACCACATAACCAGTTTCTAGCTCCATAACAAAATACGGATTCCTATTTTCTTTTATCATTTCAATTCTCTCACAAATTAAGCATCCCATATCTATCCCTCCATTAAATAAAAATCTATTTTAAAAATCAGATTTTAAAAATGAATATAAATCTAAATCAACTACTCCTTGACCTGTCCAAACTGTTCCTTGTCTTATAGTTCCCTCTTTTGTAAAGCCACTTCTTTCTAATACATTTTTAGATTTAATATTCTCAGGCATAACAAAAGCTTGTACTCTATTAATTCCAATTACATTTATTAAATAATCCTTCATTGCCTCCACTGCCTTAGTTGCAAATCCATGTCCCCAATATTCCTCATTTAAAGTATATCCAATGGTAGCCATATTTACCTTATCATCAAAATCAAATATTTCTCCAACTCCAATGATTCTTTCCGTATTTTCATTACTACAAATTCCAAGAAATATGGTTTTCTTTTTACCAAAATCTCTTTCAAAATGTGTAATCATATTTTCAACTGTAGCTTTATTCTTTTTTGCAGAGCCTGGTCTATATTTAAATAAATTCTCATTACTATATATTAAATAAAGCTCTTCTAAATCAGTTTTTTCTATCTTTCTAAGAGTTATTTCACTTGTTTTAATAAGTGGAAACTCTGAAAATAACTTTGTTTTATCCATGGTTTTCTCCTTATAAAAATTAATAATATATCAAATATTCATTGGGTCATAGTCCATTAATAACATAAACAATATTAAATAAAAACATTGCAACCACTGATGTTATTATAATCCAAAGAATACTACCTTTTTCTTTATTGACAATCTTATAAATTGAATATAAAAACGAAAAAATAAATATTCCAAATAAAATAGACCATCCTCCAATAAACATGTAATCCCCCCAAATTTATATCAATTATCTATTTTTTAATATATTCATCTATTAGTTTAATATCTATAATATCTTTTTCTCTTCCTAGACTCTCTTTTTGCTTTTTAATACTCTTTAAGCTACCTGTAGGCAATCCTTCAACAAATTCTATTTCTTCAACATAGTATTCTTTTATTACTTCTACATACTCATTTATTTGCATAATTTTAGAATTGTCTTTTCCAACCTTAAACATATGTCCATTTTGTAAAAAGAAATCCCATAAACTATTTGTACATCCTAAATCAATATCCTTTGTATATTGTTTTACTCCATGCATTACTAATGCTGAACCTGAAGTTATCCAATACTCACTTGGTGGCAAATTTAAATCATTAAGCATCTTTATTATAGAATTTTTATTTAACACCTTGCTCCCCCTTATTTACCTTTAATCAAACTATCATAGTTTTCACTAACAGCCTTCAAAGCCTTGGTTTCTCTATATATCCATTTATTTATATCTAACCTATTATTTTTAATTATTTCCTCATTTACATGAATTGCCTCATTAAGATTTATCCAAATAGGTTTAAATCCTAATTCAATTTCATACTCATCTAATTCTTGATCAGCTATGCCATCAGTTAATTCACATAAATAATAAGTAGAAATCATCTCAAAAACAAAGTCTTTTCTATATCTATCTAAACTTCTTTCTATAAAAACTCCAATTTTTTCTTTTACATCTCCTACTATATATCCAGTTTCTTCCTTAACTTCTCTTATTAATGTTTGCTCTTGACTTTCTTCTTTGTTCATTCCTCCACCAGGAAATTTAAAATCACCTTTGTTTGTATGTACCAAGAGAATATTATCATCTTTTAAAATAACTGCTCTTACAGCTTTCCTATAATTTGTTTTTGTCTTTTCATTTTCCTCTTTGATTCCTAATGTATAGTTAAAAAGCACTATTTTCACCTGCCTATAAAGTTCTGTATTTTCTATAATAAAAATAGCTATCACTTTCCATATTCGGTTGCCTATGTCCTATAGGTGTTCTTTTCTCAAATAATTCAAAACCACATTTCTCGGCAAGACTACATGAAGGGATATTAGCACAATCAATAGTCAAAATAAGATAGTTGACATCTGATACCTTGAAGCACCATTCTACTAAAGCTTCTACAGCTTCTTTTGTATATCCTTTATTTTTATGTTTTTCACTCATAAAATAAGCAATCTCAATCTCATTTAATGTATCTTCGAGCCCCATGCCTACCATTCCGATCATTTCGTCAGTATCATGTAATGCTATTACATATCTTTTATTTTCATAAATATCTGTTGAATCCTTTTGAGTTTGATGCCAATCAATATATTCAAAATACTCTTTAGGGGAAGCTCCATTTTCTGCCCAATCAGGCATAAATCTAAGAATATCTTTTTCTCTAACGATCCTATAAAGATTATCTGCATCCTTCCTTTCAAAATCTCTTATTTTTATTTGATTTGTTTCTATTCTCATAATATTTACTCCATTCTTATTTTGTCCCAACAGGACATACAACCATACATAATCCGCAGGAATTTTTTCTATTATGTGTTTTTATATAAAGGTTTCTTTTTTCATTGCACAATTTATAATTAATCAATTCATCACGTTTGGAATTAATGTTCCAAGTATGTCCAATCAAAGCTTTGTATGGACAAATATCTACACATAAATTACAGCCCTCTGTACATTTACTTTTACTTATAGGCATACCAACAGTAAGATCATAATCTATAAGTATTGAGGAAAGTCTTACTCTTGGACCATACTTTTCTGTTATCAAAACTCCATTTTTTCCTATCCATCCAAGTCCAGCATTAATAGCTGCAAACTTAAATGAAAATGGTGCAACAAGTGTTTCTTCACTTGATTGAGCAACTGGTGGTACATAGTATTTAATTTTATATTTTTCTAATATTTCCTTGATATCTTCTAAAATTACATTAATTCTGTTTCTTGCTTCGTGTATCAACTTTTCAAACTTTTCTTCCTTATAACTGCTTATTTCTATGATTTCTTTATGTGGTATTGCCATAACTAATGAGCATTTATAAAACTTCTTATATTCACTGAAATCAATATTTGAAATGCCCCATACTATATCAGAATTCTCTTCAAAAAGTTCTACTAATTCTTTATAAAAGTTATCCATAAGCTTTCACCTTTAAAATTCTAATCTTCTTCATTATCAGGTACATCAATTATTACTTTCTTACAATCTTTACAGTAGTACGCATCAACACTACTTCTTACCCATATTTCTCTTTTTGCTAACATTACACACTTTTTCCCAAGCATATTGTCAAGAAAATTCCTTTTCTCAGATTCCTCCACCCATATTAAATCGTTTCTTCCATCGCCTTCTACAAAACCTTTTTTCATGTCTTTTTTACAATATGGACACTGTACCATGTAACCATCTCCTACACTTGCTTATATGAATATTATACCATTTAAATCATATTATTACATAAACATTAACATATGTACCAAGTTATATGTTATAATTATTTTATGAAATTTATAGGAGGTAACTTTATGCGTAATATTTTTGTATTACTTTTATTCTACATACCCATATTGGCTCTGGGAATTTACTCATTTATCTTATTTATAAAACTTGCTCATAGAGGAATAAGAGCTCTTGATATCTACATATATGAAAAAGAAAGAAATAAACAATAGCAGCTTCATAAAAAAATGGAGACTGCTATTTTTTTATGAAGCTCTTTAATGCACGAACTTAATTACAAAGTACTAGGGAGAAATAACAATGAAAACTATAAACAAGGAACCTTTATGGAATAAAAACTTTATATTATTACTACAAGGGCAGTTGTTTTCAATTTTTGGAGATAATATCTATGACATAGCTCTTAGAGTTTGGATTCTTAGCAAAACAGGTTCAACTGCCATTATGGGATTATTTATGGCGATTTCAGTTGTACCTAGGATAGTGATATCACCTTTTGCTGGAACCTTTATTGATAGGCATAATAGAAAAATCATCTTAATTTCTTGTGACATGATTTGTGCCATGACTTTACTTTTTACAGGTATATTGGCTAAGTTAGACCTTTTACAACTTTGGATGGTAGTTTCAACTGGCATTATTGTAGGGATTTGTGGATGTTTTTTTAATCCCACTATCAATTCTATTTTGCCTGATATTGTTCCAAAATCTAAACTACTAAAAGCTAATTCAGTAGTTTCATTAATTAGTACAAGCGATGACATGATGGGAAATGCTTTTGGTGGTTTCTTGGTACAAATTGTTGGAGCTCCTATATCCTTTTTGTTAAATGGATTTAGTTTTTTAATATCAGCAGTTTCTGAGATGTTTATGATGGTACCTAAAATAGAAATCAAATCAAAAAAGGTTAACTTTTTTCAAGATTTAAAAGATGGTTTGCTTTTTATCAGTAAATCAAAAGGATTAAGGTACATATATATTTTAACTTGCTTTTGTAACTTTGTTGCATCTATGTCCATGACTTTAACTTTGCCATTATTTAAAGAAAACATCAATCTAGGTTTAGGTTTATATGGAGTTTCTATGGCTATTAATGGTGCTGGAATGTTTTTAGGATTTTCACTTTTATCTGCAATTGATATAAAAACAGAAAAAAGATTCAAGTTTTTTATTTTAAGCGGAGTAATCATATCTCTTACAATGATTTTTTATTCTCTGACTACTAATTTCTATTTGATTTCTGTATTGTTTTTTATAAATGGATTTTGTCTTGCAGTAAATAATTCATTAACTCAATCTAGTATACAAGTTACCGTACCTGATAATATGAGATCAAAAGCCTTTGCCTTTCAGAGAACTTTATCCTCAGCATTAATGCCTGCTGGTATGGTTATTGCCGGTTTATTAGCTGAAATAGTTAAAATCAATTTTATAATACTTGTTGATTATATAATCTTTTTTCTTTTGTTTTTATATACCTCTCGTTTGTTAAAGGTAAAAAATACAATAAATATGTTAGATATTTAAATATTAAAAAGGAGGCTGTCGCACTAAAGAGCTAGTGCGACAGCTCGTTTCTTATATCCACTATTTCTTTTTCTGCTAAATTTTCCTTTTTAACCATACTCATAACATCTTAGTAAAATAATACTTAAAAAATTGCGTACTTTTCTATTTTTCTATTTAAGAAGTTAACTTCTTATTAAACATAATAGAAATAAAATTACTAATTTTTCAGTATCTTCTCAAAACAAATTGCTTTTTCATTTCCTGCATATTTTCCATAATTAGATATTTGATGGTACCCTCTTTTTTTATAAAATTCTACAGCTCTTTCATTTATTATTCTAGTTTCAAGCCAAAGCTTTGAATACCCCATGTTGTAGGCTTCTTCTTCTAAATAAGATAAAATTTCTCCTCCAACACCTTTCGATTTTTCTTTTGAAAACATCCTTTTAACTTCAGCCACATCTTCATTGATTGGTCTAAATGCACCACAACCTACTGCCTTTTCTTCACGGTCATATGCAACAACAAATAATGAATGTGGTACACAAACATCTTTAGGATCAAAGGATTTTTCACCACTATCTCCTGTTATTTTCTTTAATGTTTTAGATAACTCTTCCATAAGCATTATTGCATCTTTACTCCAAGGATCAGTCTTAATAATCTTCATTTTCTATTTCTCCTTATAATAATCCTCAGCTAAAAGTCCATACATACAAGTGTCACAAATTCCTTGATTGTTTCTATCAGCCTTACGCAAGGTACCTTCGTATTGCAATCCACATTTAATCATTACTTTTCCGGAGTTTGGATTTCTTGGATCATGACGTGATTCAATGCGCTTAACTCCAACTTCTTCAATAAGAAATCTGATAACTTCTTTAAATGCTTCTGACGTTATTCCTTGATTCCACCATTTTCTCCCTATAGTATAGCCAATTTGCATCATATCAATTTCCTCTTCCATATCAACCATGCTGATGATTCCTATTGGTGCATCTCCATTTTCTTTTAATATGATTGCCCACTGATAGAACTTGTCATTTATGTAATGTTCCATTCGTCTTTCTTGAAGACTTTTAGTGACTTCAATTGAAGTATGTGCAGTCCACATAAGATACTTTGTTACTTCATCATCCTTAGCCCAGTTATCAAATATAGCTTGTGTATCTGATATATTAAATCTTCTTAATATCAATCTTTTTGTTTCTAATTGTACTTTTCCTAGATGTTTCATTTCTATGCCCCCAATAAAATATTCTCTTTATCATTCAACAATATGTATATTATACCATTTCTTTCATGAAGGAGTATAATTCTTCTTTATATAAAAGCACAAGAAAGTTCAGATTAGAAGTCTAAACTTTCTTGTGCTTTTAATGATATCTAATTTTATTGAACGTTGTACATACCTTTGCTTTCCATATACTTAAATATAGATTCACCGTGTTTTTGTTCTTCTTTTTGTATATGGTTTAGTACATCACGAACCTCTGTATCCTTAAATTCAAATATTGCTGTATCATAGGTTCCTGATACATATTTTTCAGCCATTAATAAATCTGAACATATATCTTTATCAGATATATTGCTTTGAGTTTGCTTTGCTACTTCTGGAGTTTGAGTAGAATTTTGATTTTGCTGTTGGTTCATTTGAGGAACAGTACCATTTAAAAGCTGATTAATGGTATCTAAGTGAGTTCTCTCAATTTGCTCATTATTTTTGCAAAGCTGCTTTAATTGAGTATCCTGTGCTTGATTCGCATAGTTTGAATATTTCAGGATACAGATTTCCTCATGGCTCTTTAGATCTTCTAGTAACAGTCTTTCTTTTTGGCTTAAAGTTATTTGCATAATAAAACACCTCCGGTTTTATTTTGTGCAACTTTTCTTTTTCCATACATAAAGTTTTACTAGATAGATGGCACTTCCCCCTAGTTGCTTTTTTCCTTATAATAATCTTCAGCTAAAAGTCCATACATAACAGAATTACATATACCTTGATTGTTTATATCAGAATTTCTTAATGTACCTTCATATTGTAATCCACATTTAAGCATCACTTTTCCTGAGTTTGGATTATTAGAATCATGACGTGATTCTATACGTTTAGCTCCAACTTCTTCAATGAGAAATCTAATAACTTCTTTAAAAGCTTCTGATGTCACACCTTGATGCCACCACTTTCTTCCTATACAGTACCCAATATGTACCATGTCAATATCATCATCCATATGAACAACACTGATACTTCCTATAGGTTCATCAACATTATCTTTCAAAGCAATTCCCCACTGATAAAACTTATTATCTGAATAATTCTGAATCCATTCTAATATTACATCTTTAGATACATCAACTGAACTATGAGTAGGCCAAGTTAAGTACTTTGTAACTTCATCATCACTTGCCCAGTTATCAAACATAGGCTTTGCATCTGAACTCTTAATCCTTCTTAATATCAATCTTTCTGTTTCTAATTCTACCGTTCCTAAATGTTTCATTATTATACCCCCTATTCTAATATTTAAAATCGATATAGCTATTGTACCATCTTTATCCCTTATTTAAAAATCTTCTTAACTAGGTTCAACTGTTTTTCGGTATATGATGGATACATAAGAGATGTCCCAAATCCTGATGGTTTCTTTAGTACCCCTTTTCTATGTGAAAATGTAATGAAACTATCCTTTCCATGATACGCACCTATTCCAGCATTACCAACCCCTCCAAAAGGAAGATAAGGATTAGCTGTATGCATAATTGTATCATTAATGCAGGCATTTCCAGAACTTATTTCACTTAAAACTTTATTTTCAACAGCTTTATTAGTTGTGAAAAGATATAGGGCTAAAGGTTTAGGGGCATTTAATATTTGCTTTATTGCATTATTTAAGTCTCCATAAGTCATAATAGGAAGAACTGGTCCAAATATTTCTTCCTGCATACTTGCTGCATCTAGGGATGATATTTCTATTAAAGTAGGTTCAATGTATCTTGCTTTTTCATTATAATTTCCACCAAATACAATACCATCTTTATCTTTATCAATCATGTTTTTTATACGATTAAAGTGTCTCTCATTTATGATTTTCCCAAAGGAATCATTATTCTCTATGTCATCTCCATAAAAACTTCTAATAGCAGTTTTCAGCTCTTCAATAAGCTTAATTTTTACTGTTTCATGAACTAAAACATAATCAGGTGCTATGCAAGTCTGCCCAGCATTAGTTGTTTTTCCCCAAATTATTCTTCTTGCCGCTTCCTTTATATTAGCACTTTCATCAACAATAACTGGGCTTTTTCCTCCAAGCTCTAAGGTCACTGGAGTAAGATTTTTGGCCGCTGCCTCCATAACGATTTTTCCTACAGGAACACTTCCAGTAAAGAATATATAATCAAATTTCCCATTTATAAGCGAAGTGTTTGTCTCTATTCCACCTTCTACACATTCCACATACCTTTTATCAAAGGTAGTTTTAATAAGTTCTTTTACTACTCTTGAAACATTTGGAGTCATTTCAGATGGTTTTAAAACTGCTGTATTACCAGCTGATAATGCACCTATTAAAGGTTCAACAAGCAGTTGAAATGGATAGTTATAAGGTCCTATTATTAATACTGAACCATAAGGCTCACTTAATATATAACTTCTTCCTGGCATTAAATAAAAAGGGGTTTTTCTTCTTTCTGGTTTAGCCCATTTTTTGATATTTTTTATAGTTAAATCTATACTGTGATAAACAAAACCAACCTCAGTCATGTAACCTTCATTTTTATGTTTTCCAAGATCTATATTTAAAGCCTCTAGTATTTGCTTCTCATATTCTTTTATTGCCTTTTTTAATAGTCTTAACTGATTTATTCTAAAATCCAAATCTTTTGTAGCTTGAGTATGGAAATATCTCTTTTGTTCTTCCAAAATAACCTCTACATCTTTTGCACTTAACTCATTTATACTCATAATATTCTCCCTTCATACAACCCATGATAAACATCAAAAATGTTACACTTGTAACTTATTTGAGAATATAATATACTACTATTATTCTCTGGTCAATATCCTAAACTTAAGTTATACAAAATGAGAGGAATGTAACAGTTTATGAAGAAGGAAACAACAAACATAACTGCTCTAAAATCTAAAGCTTGGATTACTGAATCCCTATTAGCTTTAATGAAGGAAAAAGATTTTGATAAAATCACAATTACTGAAATAATAAACAAAGCTGACTTAACACGTCAAACTTTTTATAGAAACTTTGAATCAAAAGAAAATGTACTATATGAATATGTAAGTAAATTATATAAAGACTGTTTTGATGAAATAGATAAAATGGCTGAAAAAAATATACGAAATATCTTCATAACTTATTTTGATTATTGGCATAAAACCAAGGATTTTTTGCTGCTAGTTACTAAGTGTAAACTAAACTACAATATTATGGACTTTTATTATCCTTTCATGAGCGATTATTTTGATAAATCCATCATGAACTTACATGGAAAATCTGATGCTGAAGTTGAATATATAAAATATTTCCTATTTGGTGGACTTGTTCAGGTAAAAACTCATTGGATGGAAAATGGCTTTAAAGAAACTCCTGAAGAACTTGCTGATCTTGTGATTGGTTCTATAAACCCTTCTATTTATGAAATTATAAAAAACTGAATTAAATTATAAAAACAGCAGCTCCATAATTAAATGAAACTGCTGTTTTCTTATTTATTTTAACAAATTCTTAGATTTTAAAAATCCACTTATACTGTCCCATAAAGCAATCAGAACAAAGATTGCTATAAAAATATTTATACCTTTTTCCCAGGCTATAGTTATATTAGAACTTGCAACTTCAATAGAACTAGTTAATTTGTTTATAAATCCTTCATTAATGAGAGTAGCGTCCTTTACCATTACATACATCAATATACAAGAAGCAACATTAAATATTGAATTTACTATTGCAAGAGGGGTATTCCATCTTCCAGCAACAAATTTCCAAACATAAACACCAAACTGAAATAATGCAACTATTAAAAACATAGGCATATAGAACTTCAAACGTTCATCGTTAAACAATGATTCAGAAAGAGTAAGTCCACCTTCTGAAGTAGTATAAATACCTATAAGATGAGCATTTGTGTATATTAAAGCAGTAAATATAACTGTGAATATCATTGAAAATATAGTTTCTCCACGTGAAATTTTTCCTTTACCCCCTACAGGAATCTCTGGCAAATCATTTACTGACCATTTATTCTTAAGCCCAGTTCCTTTTCCATAGTTTACATTTGTTGTTCCTGTTCTCTCTAAAATAACAAATACAATTGTAACCCATAATGCTCCTTGAATAGCACCTTCAATACCAGCTGAAATCACACCTGCAAAAATTCCAATTCCAGTTCCTAAGAAACCAGCATCAGGTGAAAGTGAAAATATCTTTTCTAAAAGTGAAGCACATACAACCACTGCAGCAACAATTCCCGTAACAAGTTTAAGAACATAGATATAATTATCATAAAGTTCTGGTCCTATCAAATATCTCTTACTATCACCATATTCACTTGCAAGCTTCTTAGGATTTCCTAACTTTTCAAGAACTTCTCTCACATTATTTTCTGTTGGCTCATCTGGTAGCATATCCTCTATATTTGTGCGAAGTTCCCTGCTTACATCTTCTTTTATATCTTCCTTCAAATTTTCAGTTACAGCATAAACATAACGATCAATCAAATTCATTTTAATCCCCCTCTTTCAACAATATATCTAATTGACTAGAAATAAGTTTCCATTCATTTTTTAAACGCTTATATACTTCTTTTCCTTCATTACTTAAAACATAAAACTTTCTTGGACGACTTTCAGTTGTATCCCATTCACTAGTTAAAAGTTTTTGTTTTTCTAGTCTTCTAAGTAGTGGATATAATGTCCCTGAATCTATTGGAGAATTTTTTTCCTCAAGTTTCTGAACAAGAGAATAACCATACTCTGGACTATCAAGCTGACTAAGTACTGAAAGCACTAATGTCCCTCTTCTAAGTTCAACAAGTAGCGAAGCCATAAGTTCATCTATTGAATCCATGTAATCACCTCAAAATTATTATACTGTATATCGTACACTATTGTCAATTCATTAATATTGAATTTATTTTTATATTGAGCTAAGTATAATATAAACAACTTTCTTGTAAATAAAAAAGTGCCTAAGTTCCAACTCCAATATCTCGGAACTCATGCACCTTCTACTACCAATTTTTTGTTTCTGGATAGTCCTTAATAAACTTTTCATTAACTTCAGATAATCTTTCTTGATATTTGTTATATTCTGAACTTAATCTTCTCATTGCAGGGATAAATTTATCATAATAACCACTTGTCTTACAAAACTCTTTAGTGAGCTCTGCCAGTTTATTTGCTGGTGAATTTTTAAATTCATCTGTCTTTTTATACTCAATATATTGGTTTAATATCTCCTTATTATTTTCCATAAACTCTTCATAGTTTATTATATTTTCTTCTTTTGCTTTTATAATTTTTGTTATATCTTTTGAACTAAGATAGCTTGCATACTCATCTAAATACTCCTGTAGCTCCTTAGGAAACACTAAACTAGGACTGTTATCTAAAAACTCTATTATTTCCTCAAAAGCTCCCTTTTGCTCTTCTGTTTCTATTGTACAATTAAGATAATAAGAAAAGTTCATGCTAAAAAATCTTCCATAATAACTTGGAAACATATCTAAAAGCTTCTCTAAAATAGTTGCTTTTGCTGTGATAAGGTTTATTTCTCTCTCGACATCTTCAAGCTTACTTCCATCACTTAATTTTTTTAACACCTCTTGTTTCTCTTGTTGTCTATCTAATTCTAATGATCTTCTATGAAGGATATCAGTTAAAAAACTTGGATTGTTTAAAATAGCTTTTATATCAGATATATTTAATCCTAATTTTCTGTATAGAGAAATTTTTCTAAGCTTCTCAACATCTTCCCCTAAAAAATCTCTATATCCATTTTCTAAAACTTTTGGATCTACTAGTCCATGTTCAGAGTAATATTCTATAGCTTTTTTCGTTAATCCAGTTTCTTTTGATACTTCTTTTATTAACATTCTCATCACCTCTGGTTTAACTTTAACCTAACCCCTAAGGGAATAGTCAAGGGTGTTTATTAAAAACATAAAATATATATTAATTTTGAATGATTCTATATCTTAGTAAATCATTTAATAAATACCTTCATTAGTTTATTATAAAGTGGATTAATCATATACCCAGTAGGACTATGTGAATATCTTTTCCCTGTATTTAATTGCTTAATCATATCCATTTCTTTACTAGTTAATTCAAAATCAAATAACTGAAAATTTTCTTTAATCCTTTTAGGATTTGAAGATTTAGGAATAATTATAACACCTCGTTGTATATGCCATTTCAAAATGACCTGAGCTATAGTTTTATTATGGTTATCTGCAATATTTTTAATAATATTATTTTCTAATAATGCTTTATTTCCTTGTCCTAATGGGGCCCAAGCCTCATGCAGAATATTATTATCAATTAGATATTTGTGTAGCTCATCTTGTTGAAATTCTGGATGGGTCTCTATTTGATTAATCATTGGAGTAATCCTTGAATTTTTAATTAATT
Source organism: Clostridium sp. UBA1652 (assembly GCF_002320975.1). Lineage (NCBI taxonomy): Bacteria > Bacillati > Bacillota > Clostridia > Eubacteriales > Clostridiaceae > Clostridium > Clostridium sp. UBA1652. Next base: position 53,681 of record NZ_DCLI01000091.1, on the reverse strand, counting down.
GTTCAAGATGTTGTATCTCAAAATTTGCTACGCCAATTACTTTTATTTTATTTTCCAAATATAACTCTTCCATAGCCCTCCAAGCTTCAATGTAATTTGGTGCAGCAAAATGAATAAGGTACATATCTAGGTATTCTACTTTAAGTTTTTCACAAGTCTGTTCAAAAGCCTTTTTTGTGGCGTTATAACCAAGCTCTGTATTCCATACCTTTGAAGTAATAAAAAATTCTTCACGTTCTATCTTACTTTTTTGAATAGTAGAACCTAAACTTTCTTCATTTCCATAAATTTTTGCAGTATCAAAATGCCTATATCCAACATTTATTGCCTCTTCAACTACTCTTTCGAGATGATTACCTTCTGATAATTTATATACTCCAAAACCAACCTGCGGAATTTTGACCCCATTTACTGCTTCTATTTCGTTATTAATCATAATTCTCTCTTTACTCTCCTTTTAATAAATAAATCATGAAATCTTTACCTATTTTCAGCTCCTTTATTCAGATTTGTAACACTCGAACATAGAAACTTCAATCTGTGAAAATAGTTTTTTTAGTAGATTTAAATCGCTTGTAGTAGGATTTATATGATAGAAATTCATTGTTCCTTGTTTTACTACACTCACAATTTTTGCATCTTTTAAAACTTTTAAATGATGAGAAACAGCTGGACGTGATAATTTTACATTCTCAGTTATTTCTCCAACTCTCATTCCTGGAAATGTACCTTTCATTAAACATAAAATAATCAATTGTCTTGTTTCATCTCCAATGGCAGCTAGTGTAGCTCTGCATTTTTTAAACTCATTTTCTAATTGATCTAAATCTACTAATTTATCCATCTTTATCTCCTTTAAGTATTTAAATTTATTAGATTTTCTTATAATGGTTTAATCTTTTAATCCATAATAGCAAATACTAATTACCTTAACAACATTGAGAAAGTAAATCGAGACGAAGAACTAATGTTGACTATTTTTAGCACCTTATAATTTTCATGAACCTCTTATTTCTCATGTTGTATCATGGGCCTCTCTTATTTATTCATGGGCCTGTATTTATACTTCATGACCCTCTTTACTTTGATGTACCTTTTGATAGTTTTTCCATAGTATGAAAACAAAGTACATCTTTATTTGATGTTATGATTTTTTCATATTTAACTGGTAAATATCCATGTTTATGATATAGATTATAAGCTGGTAATGAAGAATCTAAAATAATCTTAGAATAATCTTTTTCTATTATATCTTCTAACTCTTCTAAAAGTTTAGTGCCATAACCTAAACCTTGGAACTTAGGTAATACAAATACTCTATTTATTTCATTCTTATGAACACTTCCAGTACCTACGATTGTTCCATCTATATTAAGTAATAGAACAATTTCTGTTTCAATGGCTTTTTGAATATTATTCTCAGAATGATGGTTCAGAAAAAAATTTACTACTCCACTTGGATAATAATGTGGATATACTTCTTTTATTGTAGCATGCACTATATATTTCACTATCTGAATGTCCTCTAAATTCGCTCTTTTTATATTCACTTTAATCACCCCTATTGCAAAATTAATCTTCATGATAATTTACAATTATATCATATTTATCCAATGCCGCTTTATCCAGTTTTCAGAGCACCAATTTTTCATTATGAACTAAAAAACACCCCAAAATTCATTTCTGAATGATGTGGTGTTTGATGTTATTATTCATTTTTATAGTAGTTCAACTAAAAGAAAATGACTAATTAAATTAACTTGATTTTATACTCATGATACTATCTTTGCTTATTTTTTCAATTACTAGTAACTCAATACAAATAACTATGGTTCCAACTCCGTATCCCATTGGGGCTAAATACCACAAGTTCTCATTAATCATTGCTCCAAGAAATCCTGATACACATAGAATTCCACATATAAGTAATGTATACTTTAGTTTTTTATAACCTTTCTCCTTGGGTATAAACATAAATGATGCCAAAAATGCTAGCCCCATAAACATTCCCCATGCTAAATAATCGATAGCCATTTCTATTGAAGGCCACTTACCAATTTGAAAATAATCAGGTATATTTATTCCTGATTTTATCAGCTTCTCAGTTACTGCAAGGTTTACAAAATGAGTAACATTTGTAAGTATCATATTTCCAGTTACAAAAACTACCGATACTATTCTGTATGGTTTTGTTACTTCATTTTCACTTGATGGTAAAAATAATATTAATAGTACCATAAATACCCCAGAGATCATTGTAATAATTTCAAAAGCAGTTAACCAAATTTTTGAACTTGTTACAATCAACATGAATGTAACTAAAATAAATGCTGAACATAAACTAATACCTGTATAAGCTATACTTTTTCTATTCATTTAACTTCTCATCCCCATCTCAAATAAAAAACACATCAAATGATTATATTTATTAATTGTAATTTAGTTAATGGTAATTATACCATATTCATCTATTATAATTAACTACTTAAAACTTAATTTCAAGATAAGTTGTACTTTTTTTACACCTAATTACTCAATTTTCAACTATTGAATAGAGCTCATCAACTCAAAGAAATATTTTGTATCTTGAGTTTTATAAAGATTGTACCAAGGATTTAAGGTTTGTGGTGAAAATACCTCTAGAATTTTCAATATATGAAAAGTAAATTCAAGAGGAGCTATTCCAGAGGCAGTAATCAAACTTCCATCAGTTACTGCACATTCTTGCTTATAATGTTCTTCTCCTAAATAGCTTGGGCAGACCATTTTAAGATATCCTAGGTCATTGCTTGTATGAGCTCTCTTATTCAATATTCCTTTCATAGCAAGTCCAATTGTTGCACCACAAATTGCCCCTACAACAATACCTTTCTCTAAACATTCTTCAGCTATTTTTATAATGGGAGTATGAATTGCTTCAGTCCATGTATTACCACCTGGTAAAATCAAAGCAACTGTCTCTTCAATATTACAATCCTTTAGTTCAATTTCTGGCAATATCTCTAAACCACCCATTGTAGTAATAGGGTTTTTGTTAATTCCTAAAGTTACTATTTTTAAAGGCCTTACTCCCTTTTTGTAGTATCTTCCAGAATTAATTTCAGCACTTAAATAACCCACTTCCCAGTCTGCCATTGTATCAAATACATAAAGATATACTTTGTTTTTCATTTTCTATTCCTCCACTTTCATTCTCTTAGTACTATTTATCATAGGATGGTTTCAATCTCCATCTAAAGAAATTATATATTATCTTTACTGACAAACTCAGTCAGTGGAGATAGTAGTCTAGCAAATCTTTAAGAATTGATGCCATAGCAGCTTTAAAACTATTTGGTTCAATCACCTTTATTGCTTTACCATATGGAAGTATAATATGAGGAACATAGTTATGGATTGAGTATTCATCCATCAAAAAAATCAAACTGCATTCAGTTTGTTTTATCAGATGATATCCTAAAAACCAATGTGAACTTAGGTCATTTAATGCTTCTGTCTTGCCCTCAATCACTAAAGTACAAAGTCCTGCTTTACTTTCTACATCCGCTAATAAGCTTTCTGTAAAAAACTCACGCGCAGAAAAAGCTTCAGGTCGCTTAAATGTATTTTTAGTGTTTAAAATATTCATTATTCTATCTACTCTAAAGTTACGAATTTCATTTCTAAGATGACAAAATGCAACAACGTACCATTTATTGTTCCAGTAAAGTAGCCCATAGGGGTCAATAACCCTATTTTTAGGATGCCCTTCATATCCTGTACGATATTCAATTTCCATGGAGCATTCATTTGCAACAGCTTGCTCTAGTTCCATTAATATAGGTTTTATAGCTGGATCACAAATACGGCTCACTACTTCAAACCCAACTAAATGACGACTTAGAACTTTTTCTTGTTTTTGATTTGAAAACATCTTTAACTTTGATGTTGCATTATTTAGTGATTCCGTAAAAGGATATCCTGATTCCATTGCAAAAACAGCAGCATGCAAAAGTGATTTTTTCTCTTCAATATCAAAAAACAGAGGTGCTTGTATAAAATCATTAAGCAAACTATATCCGCCGTTATGACCAGGTTCCGATATTATTGGCACTCCACTAACACATAGTGCATCAATATAACGATAAACTGATCGTATGTTTATTTCTAACCTTTCAGATATTTGCTTTGCAGTTATTTTTGTACCTGAATTAAGCATCCATAAAATTGCTAGCATATTATCATTTTTAGGCATAATGTTCCCCCTAATCTGTTTAACCATTAAATTTTATTGTTTTTAAAAACTTATACCATTTCTTATTATTAAATCATCTGAGACTCATTTTCCTGTGATTATTTTAGTTGGTTTGGCATCTGCTACAAATATCATACTATCATAAAGTTCAGCAGGAGGTTGAAACATTCTGTAACTTGGAGGAAGAAGACGCATAAACCAAGAATAGCTTTCTCCAAGAGTACCCATATTGGTGTATTGTGAAATTAACTCAGATAGTTCGGAATTTTCAGGAACATGTGAAAAATCCAACCAACAAATATCAAGACCAGCCATCTTTGCTGTTTTAGCCAATGGATCATGAGAATAAAACACTTGATTTGTACGCTTTTTAGGAGAGCGTGTTGGCATATTACAACGAGTTCTATAAAAATCTGTACCTATTACATAGTAACCATTGTCTGTTTCATTTGAGAGCAGCTTGCCCATTGAATTAAAGCTACCCCATTTAGCCACATGACCGTTATGACCTGAAATAAAGATACGCTGGAATCCAATTTGTTGCTCTTGTTGTAATATCCACTTAACATTGTCAGCCATAAATTTATCTCTTAATGTTCCAGCATCTGTGTTGGATTCCAATTGGAACTCACAGTATTGTAATAACATATCTGCAAAGTGTACTGCCTCTTCAGAGTTTTTTTTGCCCTCAAGCTCAGTTTTAACCTGAGTTATTATTTCCATTCGTGCATGGTAGTCATACTCACTACTCCATTCTTCACCTTCCATAAGTTTTTCCATGTTCTTTGTGTCTACACTAAATTCCTTGCAAGCTTCCATTAAAAATTGAAAGCTATATGCATATCTTTGCATATCAAAACCATAAAAGCGCAAATCCTCACCATTTGCAGCGTTGTCATTATATTGTCGCATATAAGAAATAAGTTCAGCCATCTCCTCCGTGCGATATATGGCAAAACCAATAGCTGATACTGCTTCTTGAGCTGTACCTTCACCTCCATGTATATAGCTATTTACTTTCTCACTACCACCATAGTCTCCCTCAATCGCAAATGCTCTTACGCCATAATCTTCTACCATTTTTCTGAATACATCAAGCTTAAGCTGTTGAAATTCTACATTCCCGTGTGTAGCCTCTCCTAAAGCTATTACTTTTGAATTTTCTGGTATTTTGATATTATCCACTGATTGTGCATATTTTGCAAATTCTTCTGGATTTATATTTTTTCCTGTACTAAAGCCACCGAAACGCATAAATATAAGTGCTACCAAAACAATTACTCCTAGTAGTCCCAATATTATAGACCTTATCTTAGAGCGTTTTGTTCTTTTTTTCATAACTATATTTCCTTTCATGTTTAATATTAATTTTTCAACATCCTGTTTATTGCACCTCGTGTAATAGTTCTTCAGCAGAGATTTTGAATAATTTTGCAAGTGTAATTAAATTAGATGTACTTGGATCAGATGTTCCATTCTCCCATTTAGATACCGCTTGTCTGCTTACACCGATTGCCTCTGCAACAAATTCTTGGGTCATGTTACATTCCTCTCGATGCTGTTTTAAAACTTGACCAAGAGATTTTTTAATGCTTGACTTTTCTTTTCTAACATCTCCTGCTTTGATATATTTAATTAATGCTTTTATAATAAATATACCTACACTGATAAAAGTTATTAATACTGCCAGCCCAATAAGAAGTACTCCTCCAAAAATAGCTCCTCCTAAAAAATCAAGTTTCATACTAACCACTCCTTTCTTAAATTTATTTTATCGATATTCTGTGGTTGCCACCATCAACTATTACGATATTTTCAGTTGCGCTTCGGTTGCACAGGTAAAAAACAGCACTTTTTTATATACATTCGATAGACCTAACTATTTAAACCATTAAATTTATCTGGAATGTAAAATAAAAAAAGACCGTATATTCTTTTTTAATAATACGGTGTCATCTTAAACATATTTTAAAATCACAAATCTAATCTCATATAAATACAATCATCCATAGGACTGTTATTATATGATTCTATCTCATAAAATCCAAATTTCTTATATAACTTTATTGCACCTTCTAAAAAAGGAAAAGTATCTAAGAGCATAACCTTATATCCTATTTCTTTAGAATCTTCAATAATCCTCTCTACTAACTTATTTGCAATCTTTTTACCACGAAATTTAGGTTTAACATATAATCTCTTCATCTCACATTTTTCATTATCTATCTTTTTTAAAGCAATACATCCAGCTACTTCATTCTCAAATATAGCTATATATAACCGTCCTTCTGGTAGTCCATATTTACTAGATAGATGTTTAAGTTCATAATCAAAATTTTGAACTTGTAAGTATTTTTCAAAACTTGGATCATTAAATACAACCATTTCTGTATATTCTAAAAATAACTCCGCAATTTCTTTACTATTATCATAGCCCAACTTAATTTCTATTGACATCCCCAAACTTCCTTTCTGCTTATGTATCTTGCTCTTTTCTTAGTTTTCATGTACCTCTTTTTTTTATCATGGGCCTCTCTTATTTACTCATAATCCTATACTTATACTTCATGAACTTCTTTATTTTGATGGGCCTATTATATTTCTTTATAAATCTGATGTACCTTTGATGAACCTAATAAAATCTACCTCAATATCATTTTCAAAGTGAGTTAATCTTCATATAAATCTCCACTATTTTCTTTATTAAGTGTACCTTCTAACTCAATCATCAAGAATCTTGATAAACTCTTAACTACAGGTCTATGTCTAATTCCTTTAGGAACAATAATAAATTCTCCTTCATTTACTTCAATTGATCCTTGATCGGTTTCTAAATAAAAACTACCTTCAATCACATAAAATAATTCATCTGAACCTTCATGAACATGAAAATCCAATGTGCGATTCTCTACATTGACAACACTAAGAACATGTCCATTTAATTGACCAATCTTGTCATATACATACAACTTATCAACCGAATTTACTGCTGATTTCAAATTTACTTTTTCTAACATAATACCTCTCCTATAATATAAATTTTATAAAATCTTATTAATATCCTTCTTTAATAAGTGGATTTCCCTCTTTGTCCACTAATACAGTTAAACCACCAGCATATCCCTCATGAGTAAATAAATACTGGACACCTGTTTCTTTATCTACTATTATTTTGCATGCTGAAAGACCATTTTCTTTATAAATTACCTGAAATCTATCATCTGCATTCGACTTCCCACCAAACATTTTACTTCCCCCTTTTTTATTTTTCATATTTGTCAATTACTTCTCTATAATTTACCTCTGAAAAAATGCCTTACATTCTTCAATATGGCATGTCTAAAGTGTAGTTAAAACGGATTATTTTCCATTCTTTAGAGACTTCATTATACTCTATTTCCATTATTCCACACATATCTACCTGAAATACATGTCTTTTATAAACTGGAACGTTTAGTAAATGGCATATTAAAAGTCTAATATAACCTTCATGAGATACAAGAAAAACATCTTCACCTCTTTTTATGATTTCATCTAATAAACTTTTTTGTCTTATCATAACCTCTTCACCAGTTTCACCATCTGGAAATCTAACATCCATATTATGAGAACTGAAGTCTCTCCAGAACTCAGGATATCTCTCTATTATTTCTTTTTTATCCATTGACTCTATTCGACCATTATCAATTTCATTAAGCCGTTTATCTTTTTCAATAGCTATCCCTTTATGCTCTGCTAAATATTTTGCTGTTTGGCTAGTTCTAATATATTCGCTTACTATAATTCTTTTTATTTCTAAATGCTCAAAAAAATCTATCAATCTCTTTGCCATTTTCTTTCCCTTTTCAGTCAATGGTTCATCCTGATGTTTTAAAATTTCATTGTAATATTCCCCCAACTCTTTATCCCCATGTCTTGATATAAATACCTTCACTTTATATAACCCCCCCTTATCAATATCTATTTTTGTATTTTTCTTTAGCCTTATTTGTATAAAGCTTAATAAATTCTGTTTTACTATTTGTATAACCATCACGGTTATGCTCAAACTTTTTCCATAACTCAATCTTCAATTTCTCATATTTCTTTGCTATATCAGGGTTTTCATTAAGATAATCTCTAAAATACAATTCATCATTATCTCCTAAATACCTTAAGTGTAGATGGTACACTTTTTCTTGAAATCCCTTATCTGTATAACCTTTATTTAAGGAAATTCTTTTTTCGTCCTCAGACATACATAGATAACCATCATTAATAAGTATTTCTTTTAGATCTCTTATATTGCAATCTTGTGATACCTCCACAATAATATCAATAATTGGTTTCGCACATATGGTTTTTATAGCTGTACTTCCAATATGATTAATCTTTTCAACTAGATTATTGGGTATTATGCTTTGAAGATGCGTTAGTTCCTCTTCATAAAACTTCTCCCAAGAGTTTTGATGTTCTACTAAAAATATAGGGAACAGCTGCCATAGTTCTTCAAGGCTCATTTCTGATAATTTTTTACTCATAGATACTTACTCCAATTTAAAACTTATTTCTTAATAACCCATTTTTTAAATCAATTTTTGTGGTTTAAAGTGTAATTTTTAATTACATTGCTCCCTATAAATATTTATAATATCGATATTTGTCCATTATCATAAATAACCATTTCTTCATTGGTAATTTTATAAACATTATATTTTTCTTCTTTTATTGCTTGAGAATAATATTCCTCTCTACCCTGATCATAATGACAAAATATAATACCATTAAATAAACCTAATGCATCAAAGTTTTCTAATCCAATTTGGTTTTCATCAAAAGGTAAGACATGTTCAACATTTCTTGTTACTAGATGCGTTCCTGCACTTCTTCCAATATACATAACACCTCTACTTAAATATTTTACTATTTCTGAAGCAAACCCACATTCATTTATCAATTTTACTAATGTAAAGGTGTTACCCCCACATACATAAATAATATCAATGTCTAAATTACAGTAGTCATTGCTGTTTGCTTCATCAAAAATAATGATATTGTCTTTACTAAATCCAGAAACAAGCAATTCATTTATATATTTATCTGGAGGATATGTTCCACTTAAAGCTGTTGGTATTAAAAGTATTCTCGTTATTCGTACATCCTTCTTTAAATGGCTCAAGATTTTATTTTTTATAACAGAATTTCCAAAGGCTTTTGAGGTTAAAAATAACTTCACATATTTCGCCTCCTAAACATATTTCACTTTAGTTTACCTATTAACATTAATATAGACATTACTTTTTTTCATTTCCATGTTTAAAATTTCCTGTTGCTTTTGCCATAATCAATTGTCCTGACTTTACATCAGTATTTTCTATTCGTACCAAAAACTTGCTGCTTTCTTTCTCTTTTAATATTGTAACTAGTTTCCCACCCCAATATATAAAAACTTTGTTATCTTTTGAAACTTTATATGAAAAAGGCTCTTCATCAAGCCTATTACGTTTATCCACTTCACCCAATTACATATCTCCCCCTTGAGTTTTCAACTTAGTTATCATTATATGTTATTCAGGCACATTATAAGCAAATGGTACCAACTCAGTTACAGATACTTTTCTAAGTTCACTTTTATCATTAACAATGACTTTGCAACTTGGCATATAATCTATAAGAACTTGTCTGCAATTACCACATGGAGGTAAAATCTCATCACCATTTTCTCCTCTAAGGGCAACTATAGATTCAAATTCTCTTTCTCCATTAGTTATCGCTGCTCCTATAGCTATTAGCTCTGCACAGGCCCCATGCATTGAATAGATATTTACTCCTGTGTATATATTCCCATTTTTACATCTAACAGCTGCACCTACTGTATGATTAAACTTTATATTATCATAATTCTTTTTTATTGCCTCTGAGGCTCTTTTAATAAGTTCTAAATCTTTTTCTTCTAAATTTCCCACTTTCTTTTCCTCCTTAGTCAAAATATTTCTAGCTAAATAATCGTTTATAAAATCATTCTAATAAGGCAATCCTAAAAAGCAAAATCTTATGACATCAACAAGCCCATGTCCAATCATTGCTGAAGTTATATCTCTTTTTCTTTGTAAAAAAGCAAATGGTAAGCCAAACAAAATTGTTAAGATAATCATTGCCATGATTCCTGAAATTACACCTTGATTAACAAACTGCTCGGGTGTATGAATCATCACATGAGGAATTGTCATCATAAAATAACAAGTGAATCTTTGAAACCTTGTGTTGATTTCACCTTTAAGCATATATAGGCATAATGAATATATAAATGCCCTTAAAGCAATTTCTTCATATACACCTGGACTTAATGCTACTAAGAAATACGAGATCTTAATATTGAAATTAAGAGTTTTACCACTAATAAAAAGATTAATACCTCCCAATACAACACCGACTATAATTCCAATCCCAATAGTTATCAATATAGATTTTATATCATTGGCCTTTAACAGTTTTAAAGAGTTTTTTTCATATAAATTAAATATACTGAACATAGCTAAAGATGTTAAAAAAGTAATTAAAAACCCTTTAATGGATGAAAATGATATTCCTTGATAAGCTACAAACATTAAAAATCCAAATACTAATGAAATTAATACTTGATTTTTCCTAGGGAGTTTATTTTTAATTAAAATTATGATAGATAGTATAAGCACACAAAAATCTAATACTAACCACATCATTGATGTATATCCAATATTTGTTTTTATTCCAAAGTTAATTAAAAATAGTGCTATAAAACCTATGAATACTGCCCAAATTTTTATTAATCCAATATTTCTTTTCATAAATACTCTCCAAGTTAAATTTATAGTTTGTTCCTATTTAGTGAATAAGTGAAATTACAATATAACCCTATTGCTATTCCACCAATTATCAAGACTAGAACCTTTATAAGTTTTGCATCACTAATTAAACTTTCAGCTACTGAACTCTCGATTATACCTGCATTTTCAAGTACAAATTGTAGTGAACTAATTTTGCTGTAAATTATTCCAATAGTTGCTGCTATTAACACAAATACTACAGCTTGAACTACTCTGTTATTCCATACTTTTCTCATAACTACTCCCCTTTATTAATCACCCTTTAACTTTATCTTCTAACTTTCTACCTCTTAAAAACAGAAATGAAGCTACCATCAACAATGTTAGTTGAAAAGCTTCTGCACCTGCTTGTAGGGTTTCAGATAAATATTGGTTCAGAAAAACTCTTCTTACCCTTCAATCATGAAGAAAATGGCAAATATAACGTTATGTATTTTTTTCTTCTCTCTAAATAACATAATATTAATGATTATTAATATTATATAAGAAACCACTCGAATAATTTGTCCAATCATCTTAACACCTCATCTATTATTTCTTATGTGTATGCTTAGAAATTGTATTTAAAAATAATATCTACTTTTTCTTAATTAATATCAATGGATTTATCTAAATTAAGTTCCATGAAATAATATCTACTATTGTTTCCTATACAATGAAATTTAAATTGATCAAACAGTTTTTTATATCCTGTATGCAGCTTTTCATTTATCAAATTTTCATCAATACTCTTAAGAAATCCATCATAAACGGGTATACCATATATCAACTTAACACCTTCTTTTTTGCATTGTATTATGACTTTTTTTAATAAGTCTTTTATTATTCCTTTTCCTCTATACTCCTTTTTAATAAAAAAGCATGATATAACTCTTGTATCTTTATCACTCTTAATATCTATCAATTTTTTCAAATAAGGAGAATCTTTTGCTGATAAACATTGGCACCATGCAGCTGGTTTATTATCAATGTAGTAAATATAACCATCACTACATTTGCTAGTAATATTTCTTCTTAACTCTTTAGCTTCTTCAACATTCATATTCATCCACTTATCTATATTATCTGCTGAAAAATAGAAAGTACATTGACAATTCTCACATTTGTCATTACTAAATAAACTAAAAAAATCCGAAAGATTGTTATCAGATATTTTTTCTATATAATTTGTCATCTCTTTTTCTCCATTCTATATTAATTCTTGCTCCAACAATTACTACTCAATACGATATTTCCCTTCATTCACCTCTTTTTCATTTATATATCCAACATTTTCATATCCTTTTGACTGCACATAAACATACATATTAGATATTAAATTTGAATCTTTACACCAAAACATAACCTGAGAACAATCATATACTCCAAGTATGATTTGACAATCACTTTTTAAAAACTCTTCATAATTTGATATATCCTTAATGTGTCCATCTTTAAAAAATCCTTTTAAGGTTACAAACACCATATAGTAAGTATTAGTTTTAGATGTTTCATATAGTTTTTCTCCTGATATCATAACATTTTCATTAAATAGAAATTTATTTGAAAATTCATCATTGTCTACTAGGTGTATTTCATCATTATCTATTACCCAATCATACAAACTTACTGGTAACGGTTCTAATATCTCTGATAAATATTTTCCGTACTCATTTGGAATTTCAAATATTACTCCAACATCCTTCATTTGATTTCCTCATTTCTCAAATAAACTTTTATAATCTTTATTTTTGACTTCCCATTATATTTAAAATCTATTTTGATAAATTAAACACCATAGGAGTAAAACGAATTCCATTTATTGTTTGCTCATCATTTGTTGCTGTAAATCCCATATTATAATAGAATGGCTTGCCATATGGTGATGAATTAACAGTTAACTCTTTAACCTCTGGGTTTTGCTTTTTTACATCTTTAACTAGCTGCTTAAATATACTAGCTGCTACACCCTTCCTATGGTACTCTTTATCCGTAAAAACCATAGATATATGCGAAACTCCTCTCATAATAAAAATTCCAATAAGCTTATCATTATCAAAAGCTCCCCACATACGATTATTACCGTTTCTACAAGCGTTTTTAAACTCTTCATTTTCAATTACATCTTTTTTAAATGCATTTACCCCTTCCAAGCCATAATCAGGTGCTTCAAATTCCATAAAAATCCTTAAAGCCAGTTTAAAGGCATACTCTAGTTCACAAGATTCTAATCTTCTTACATCATATTCCATAATACTCTCCCCATACATCAAAATATTATATCAACCACACACTTCTCTCTTGTTGATGTCTCATTTTCAAAATCAATGAAGTATTTATAATCATTAGCAAAGACAAGAGCATCACTTAAAGTAACCTTTAATATACATGTGTTTTTATCCTTCTCATTTACATGTTTATCATAGAAAACAAAAAAGACCTTTTTTAGTTCCTCTCTTAGTTTCTCATTTCCTTTATCTAATGGATTCCCTATATTTTCTCCTGTACCATGAGCTACAAACAAATTATGGTTTAAAGCAACATTTTTATTTTTAGATATCTCTTTCATTTTGTTGCTTAATGCATAGCTTGTAATATAAAAAGCTTTATCTTTATAATAAGCATTTATAACCCTGATATTTGCCTTATCTCCATTAACTGTAGCAAGAGACATAGCTACATCTTTTCCATATAGCTCCTTCATAACAGAGATTGCTTCATTAAAATAATTATCCATTTTATTCTCTCCTATCAATTCCATTTTTTATAGCTTCAGCCAAACCTTTAGGATTCTCCCAAGCCATTGAATGTCCAGCATTTTTAACAACTTCTATATGTATCCCTTCTTCAGCTAAAAACTGCATATCTGGATCTGGTAAAGACTCTTCACCAAATATAAAAGTTCTTGGACAATTTAATGAGTATAACAATTCTCTCCAAGAAGGGATATCTCCCTCGATAGCAGATTTAGATATTAAGTACATAGCTTTAGGTAAACATACTGAAAAACTTCCTGTCCATATTTCACTCGAATGTTTTTTGCTTCTAGTTATAATTTCTTGAAATCCTTCCTTAATAAAGTCATTCATCTCATACTCAGCTATAGCTTTACTTGTAAATCCGCCACCTTTATCTAAATTTGCTTCAGATAAAATTAATCTATGTACCTTGTCTTTACACAAGTTAGCTAATGTGATTCCAACAGCACCTCCAAGACTATGAGCAAATATAATAAGCTTTTCTAAGCCTAAAAACTCAACAAAATCACTTAGGTATTCTGCATGGGCTTTTACACTATATTCAAAATCATCTGGTTTGTCGCTAAATCCTGATCCAAGTAAATCAATAATTATTTTTCTATGTCCTGCTAATTCCTCTTGAGCTGCAACCTCTGGATAGTCAAAGGAACCTGCGCATCCTAGTCCATGTATAAATAGTATAGGCATTTCTTTTCCTGGGAAATCATGATATCTCATACGTGTTTTTTTATCTTTTAAAATAAATTCTTTCATTATTACATCCCCTTAAATCATTTCTGATACATATATGTCTATTATATCATCCCCTTCCAATTTTATGTAGTTTTGATCTATTCTTTCAATACTTAAACTTCTTAAATTTTGTTTTATAAACTATTTGGTATATAATGTATTTAATTTATTAATAGTTATTGACGTTATTCAAGGGAGATTGATTATGAAAAGCAGTAATGAAGATTTACGTAAAAGAGGTTTTATTTTCAAAGAAGATATTCTTAAATTTCAGCACTTAACTAATAGTGAACTATTTCTACTAATAAACTCACAAGTTTCAGAAGTTATTGATGCTATTGGCTTTTTATTATTCTATAACCCTGACCATGTTAATGATAATTTTTTCAAATCAATCACTGATACCCTAGACAAGTATTCAGATAATAACTTGATAGTTTGGAAGTGTGTATGTTGTCTCTCTTCTTTTAGAACAAAGGCTAGTATTGATGTATTAAACCAAATTATAGCTAGCAATGAAAATCATATAATAAAATCTGAAGCACAGCGTTCTCTAAGGTTGATATCAGAGTATAAACATAAAGAAGGTAGTCATTAGCGACTACCTTCTTTATGTTTATTAAATAAATTTATTTGTTTAACAGTTCTTATCTTAATAAGAATAAAACTAATATTCCTAAGACAATTCTATACCATCCAAATACATTGAAGTTATGTTTTCTAATGTAACTCATTAAGAATTTAATACATACTATAGAAACTACAAATGCACTTACCATTCCTACTATTAGTATTCCAAGTTCTGTGCTAGTAAAACTTCCTTCAAACTTGATTAGTTTTAAAAGGCTTGCTCCAGCCATTATTGGAACTGCTAAAAAGAAAGTAAATTGTGCTGCAACTGGTCTTGCAATTCCAAGTAAAAGAGCCCCTATTATAGTTGAACCTGATCTTGAGGTTCCTGGGAAAACTGCTGCTACTAGTTGAAAAACTCCTATTATAAAAGCAGATTTATATGTAATATCTGCAATCGAATTAACTTTAGGACTTTTATTTTTGTTCCATTTTTCTATTACTAAAAATGCAACTCCCACTAATATAAGCATTATTGCTACAACTTTGCTGTTAAAGAAAAGAGAATTTAATTCATCTGACCATAGTACACCAACTATTCCTGCTGGTATTGATGCTATGACGATTTTAACCCACATATTTATTTTTTCCATATCTAATTTAAAGCCACCCTTTACTTCAAAAGGAACTAGATCTTTAAAATAAATAACTATAACCGCTAATATTGATCCAAACTGAATTATTACTAAAAATAAATCCATAAAGTTTGAACTTACGTTTAATTTTAATATTTCATCTACTAAAATCATGTGTCCAGTACTGCTAATAGGCAGCCATTCTGTAATCCCCTGTATTATCCCTAATATCAGTGCTTTTAAAAATTCCATGAAACTCCTCCGTATAATAATATATTTTACGCCTGTTTAACAAACTGGCTGTTATAAAGGTTGCAGTAGAAGCCTTTTTCTTCAAGTAGTTTTTCATGACTTCCTTGTTCTATTAGTTTTCCATCCTTCATAACAAGTATTATATCCGCATCTTTTATAGTTGACAATCTATGAGCTATTACGAAACTAGTTCTATCTTTCATCATTGTTGCAAAGGCTTTTTGTATCTTGACTTCTGTTCTTGTATCTATTGAAGATGTAGCTTCATCTAAAATCAATATTGGTGGTAGACAAAGCATAACTCTTGCTATACACAGTAGTTGCTTTTCTCCTTGAGATAAACTTTCGCCATCATCTGATATTACAGTATCATATCCATGAGGCATTCTTTTGATAACACCATGAACATGAGCAAGCTTTGCAGCATTTATTATTTCTTCCTCAGTTGCATCTGGTTTTCCCATAGTTAAGTTTTCTCTTATTGTTCCAGACTTAAGCCAAGTTTCTTGAAGAACCATTCCATAATTAGATCTTAAACTCTTTCTACTTATTTCACGAATATCATACCCATCTACCATTATACTTCCTTTATCTATTTCATAAAAGCGCATTAGCAAATTTATTATAGTTGTTTTTCCACATCCTGTTGGGCCTACTATCGCAATTCTTTGTCCTGACTTTACTTTGATGTTTAAATCTTCAATGAATTTTTTATCTTGGGTATATGAAAAATCAACATCATTTAAAACAACATCACCCTTTACTTCTCCAAGTTCTATTGCATTAGGTGCATCAAGAACTTCTGCTTTTTCTTCTATAAGCTCAAATACACGTTTAGCACAAGCTAATGCATTTTGAAGTTCAGTTACAACTCCTGATATCTCATTAAAAGGTTTTGTATATTGATTTGCATAATTTAAGAAGCTAGTTAAAACTCCAACTGTCAAGTTTCCATTTATAACAGAAATCGCTCCAAATATTCCAACTCCAGTATATACTAATCCATTTACAAATCTTGTAGCTGGGTTGGTTATTGATGAGTAAAATATAGCATGTAAAGATGCCTTTTCTAATCTAGAGTTTATTTCTCCAAAGTTTTTCGCAGCTTCTTCTTCATAACTAAAAGCTTGAACTACCTTTTGATTTCCTATCATTTCATCAACAAAAGCAGTCTGTTCTCCCCTTATTTCTGATTGAAGTTTAAACATGCTATAGGTCTTTTTCGCAATATAACTAGCAACAAATATAGAGACTGGAGTTAAACATACAACTATAAAAGCTATTGATACATTTTCTCTAAACATGAAGAAAAGAGTTCCTAAAATAGTGATTACCCCTGTAAAAAGCTGAGTGAAGCCCATCAAAAGGCCATCAGCAAATTGGTCAACATCAGCTATAACTCTGCTTACAATTTCCCCATAAGACTTGCTGTCTATATACTTTAAAGGCAATATCTCAATCTTTTCAAAAGCATCTTTTCTTATGTCATTTATAACATTATAAACAACTTTATTGTTACAGATATTCATACCCCATTGTGATAAAGCCGTTATTGCAGTATATAAACCTATGCTTTTAAGTACTTTTATAAGTCCATAGGTATCAACTTTATTTACTCCTACTATACAATCGATTCCATCACCAATTAAGGTTAATATATAAAGTGTTGAGGCTACTGATACTGCTGCAAGTATTATTGATAAAGTTATATATGTCCAATATTTCTTAACATAGATTAATACCTTCGCCATTGTTTCTTTTTGATGTTTCAGTTGTTTTACCTTACTCATTTTTTTCACCCTCTTCCACTTTCTGCTTTAGAATACTGTGAATAATATATTTCTTGATATACTTGGCAAGTTTCTAGTAATTCTTGATGTGTTCCAATACCTACTACTTTTCCTTCATCTAACACAACTATCTTATTTGCATGTTCAATGGCAGAAGTTCTTTGAGATACAATAAACACTGTTGGCTTACTTTTCATTTTTCTTATAGCAGCTCTTAACTTAGCATCTGTTGCAAAATCTAAAGCAGATGCACTATCATCTAATATTAAAATCTCTGGTTTTCTAACTAATGCTCTAGCTATTGTAAGTCTTTGCTTTTGTCCACCAGATAAGTTTTTTCCGCCTTGTTCAATAAAGCTATCTATTCCCTTATCTTTTTTCAAAACAAACTCTTTTGATTGTGAAATCTCTAAAGCTTCCTCTATATCCTCATTAGAGGCATTCTTTTTACCACAATAAAGATTTTCTTTTATAGTACCTTTAAATAGTATAGCTTTTTGCATTACTATCCCTATTTTTCTTCTTAAATCTTCTATATTATAGTCTTTGACATTTACTCCATCTATAAGAAGTTCCCCTTCAGTAGCATCATAAAATCTTGGAAGTAAGCTTACGAAAGAAGATTTTCCTGAACCAGTTCCACCTATAATTCCAATGGTTTCTCCCTTTTCAACTTTAAGATTAACTTCAGATAAGGCATTTTCTCCTTCATTATGATATTTTAATGCAACATTTCGAAATTCAATAAATGTACCATTAGTATTTTTTTCTTCTATATTAATTACCTTGTTATCTTCCTTATTAATCTTAGGATGAATTTCAAAAATTGACTGTACGCGGTTTCCACATGCAAAGGCTTTAGTCACTGAAATGATTAAATTTGCTAATTTAATAAGCTCAATCAATATTTGAGACATATAACTTACAAGTGCTATTACCGCTCCTGTTGTTAAAGCACCGCTGTTAACTCTTATAGCTCCTGTATATAAAATCCCTACAATAGCTGCATTTACAATGATGTATGTTACTGGATTCATGAATGCAAGAATTCTACCTACAAAAAGCTGTAACTTCTTTAAAATCTCATTATTTTTCTTAAAAGTTTCTATTTCTTCCTCTTCTTTATGAAAAGCGCGTATTACACGAGCTCCAATAAGATTTTCTCTTGTATTTTTTAATACAGTATCAAGAGCTATCTGAACCTTTTTATAAAGAGGTATACTTACAAACATTACGCCAAAAACAATTATTGAAAGAACAGGTATTGATATAAGAAATATTAGTGCTGATTGAACATCAATTGTAAAGGCCATTATCATTGCACCTATAACTATAAATGGCGAACGCATAAATAACCTTAGTACCATATTTACCCCAGCTTGAATCTGGTTTATATCACTTGTCATTCTAGTAATCATTGTTGATGTACCTAACTTATCCATCTCTGAAAAACCTAAAGCTTGAATATGATCAAACAATCTTTGTCTTAAAATTGTTGAAAAACCAACTGCGGCTTTAGCTGAATAATATTGTGCTGTAATTGAACAAACTAATCCTATTATTCCAAGAGCTATCATAATGGTGCACATCTTAAAGATATACATCTTATCTCCATTTTTAATACCAACATCTATGATTGATTTCATAACTATTGGAATAAATAATTCAAAAGCAGCTTCTAACATCTTAAATAAAGGTGCTAATATAGATTCTTTTTTATAATCTTTTAAATGAATTAATAATTTCCTCATCTCACCACTCCTAATAATATTAAACATGTATAAATAGATTTTTACAAAAAAGTTAGCGTTCTATTCTAATTTTTAAGGATAATCAAATTTAATTTTTATCTACTAAAATATAGTATACAGTTTTTTCATATATATAAAAAATACTTATTTTAGCTATGATCCATACAAAAATAATATGGTATACTTAATTTAGGGTGATTATATGGATTTAAAACAACTAAAATATTTTTTAACTATTGCTGAAGAAAGGCAGATTACAGCAGCTGCAAAAAAACTACATATAGCTCAACCTCCCCTAAGTTATCAGCTGAATCTTTTGGAACAAGAACTAGGTGTAACTTTAGTAAAACGTGGCCCTAGAAACATTGAATTAACTGACGCTGGTAGACTCCTCTACAAACGTGCAGAACAATTACTTGATATTGCTGCCATAACTAAACGTGAGGTTGAGAACTGTGGGAAAGGGTTATCTGGTGTGTTATCTATAGGTGCAATATCTTCCTCTGGAGGTATAATTCCTAATTTTAATATGCTTGAATTTACTGAACATTATCCAGATGTCCGTTTTGAAATTTATGAGGGAAATACTTTTTCTGTTATAGAAATGCTAGAAAAACGTATTATTGAGCTTGGAATAATAAGAACTCCCTTTAAACACAACATGCTAGAGTGCCGTTATGCTTCATTAGAACCTATGGTTGCTGTTATGAAAGAGAAATTTATATGTGGAGAAGCTCAAAATGTTATAACTATTGAAGAACTTAAAGACAAGCCTCTGATAATCTACAGAAGATTTGAAGAACTTATTTATGATGTTTTTAAAGAGTTTGAAATAAAACCCTTTATCTGCTGCAAAAATGATGATGCAAGAACTACACTAAATTGGGCTAAAGAAGGGTTTGGTATAGGAATAGTTCCAAGATCAGCTCTTTTAACTATGGATTGTTCCGAACTTATAGTTAAAGATATACTTCACGATAAAATGCATACAAGAATTGCAGTTACTTGGCTAAAAAACTCCTCCTTATCTCCACTTGCAGAAAGGTTTATTGAATTATTTCAGGAGTGATTTGTATATAATAATTGTATATCTAATTATATTTTCATATAAATTATATATATAAAGTTTATATTCTTGGTGAAAGTTTTAATGTAGGATTAAATATAGTAAAAAAACAGGTGGGATTACCCACCTATAATACTTAATATGAGAAAATTACGAATCAATAATCATAATTAATTATGATTATGATAATACAATGCCTTTTTCTATTTTATTTCCTTTTAAAAATTCTTTTACCTCAAGAGGTTTTCCCCCTGGAAGCTGTAATATTTCTATAATCAGAATACCGTTATTGGTGGCGACTGTAATTCCTTCATTATTTGCATCCATGATATAACCAGGTGGTTTAGTAATACTTGACTCTACTGATTTAGATTTAAATATTTTAATTGGAATATCTTTATAATAAGTATAGGCAGTTGGCCATGAGTTTATATTTTTATATGGCCAAGAACTCAATCCTCTTATTAAATTATGTATGTTAATACTGCTGTCATTCCAATTAATCTTTGCCATTTGCTTGTTTAACATCTGTACATAAGAGCCTCCATCACGCTGTTGTTTTATCCCACAAATTTTACCTATGATGATTCCATCTATTGTTTCCACTAACAGTTCAGCACCGTTTATTTTTAATAATTCGTACAATTCTCCTGCTGTCATAGATTCAGATATGTCAAATTCACTTCTCATAAGCATATCTCCAGTATCTATACCCGTATCCATTAGTATAGTTGTATTTCCAGTTCTTATTTCCCCATTTATTAAACTCCAATTTATTGGTGATGATCCCCTATACTTTGGAAGGAGAGATGCATGTAGATTAATACATCCGAGTCTTGGTATATCAATTATCTGCTGAGTTATTATTTGACCATATGCTACAACAATAATAAAATCAGGTTTTATTTCTTTTAATTTATCAATAATTACAGAGTCTGTTTTTATTTTATCGGGTTGAAAAATTGGAATTCCATTCGATAGTCCCACCTCTTTGATTGGTGAAATTGCTACCTTTTTTCCTCTTCCACTTGGTTTATCAGGTTGAGTTACAATCGCACTTACATTATATTTCTCTATCATTTTCTTCAATGAAGGAACTGCAAAGTCAGGAGTCCCCATAAAAACTATTTTCATAATTGATACCTCCCTTTGATACTACAAAACATATTGAATTTAAACCAATATTAAGAATCCTCTCATTTCATCCTTGGTATTTACTCAAATAATTCATTTATAATTGGAATGATATTTATCAATGGTTCTTCATAAGGGTGAATTTCTCTAATAATCTTAATTGCATTCTTACAATATTCTCTTTTACACCTTATTTCCATTTTACATTCCGTACCTTCGCATATCTTCCCAGCTTCACCATTGAAGGGATTTGAACCTTCTAATGGTCTCCAATAACCTCGTACATTTGTTATTGAAACAACATTATCATAAGCTCCGATGGTACATACATTAACTTTATTAAGTTCATCACGTAATGTTATTACATATTCTTCCGGGATATATATTTCTATTTTTACATCTTTAAATTCCATACTGTATTATATCCTTCCTTTTAAAGCCTAAACTTCTATAATTAATTACTGGTTCAATTCAATTATTACTTTCGAACTCTGTATAATTCTTATTGTACATATATTGGTTTCCCATTATCTTAATAATGCCCTTCACTAAGTCTCACTACTTCAAGTTCTTTTATATTCTCAGCCAACTTTAATGCTAAACTTTCAATGGCAAAAATTTCTGTGAAAGTATGACTTCCAATGATAAGATTTATCCCTTTAAACTATGTTATATTACTATTATTGTTTAAATTGTAGTAATACCCTTCTTATTATACCATAATTTTCAAAATATTAAGCCAAGTGTTTTCCTATACTTTAAATTTCAAAAAAGCATTATAGGTAGGGTTATCCACCTATAATGCTTTTTTACGAGAAGATTAGACTTAGCTGACTCTAAAGGTATATTGCTACAACTCTACAAATTAAATTTTAGAAAAGCAAGAATATTGTAATTGATGATGAAACATTCTTTACTAAGCTATGGGCTATTCTGCAATTATTTTTTACTTCCATCTTTGTTAAAGATCTTTCTTAAATGTACTTCTCCAGCAAGTATAATTGCTGATGTTCCTAAAATTACAAGTATTATTTTTATTGATTCAACTAATTTAGGCAAAGTAAATTGAATAATAACTCCGATCAATGCTAAAATTATTCCTCCTACTATAAATGCATTGCTTCCATACTTTTGGGCTTCTTCCCATGTGTCCTTATTTCGCATCGATAACCTTGAACGCCAACCATAAATACTATTGATGTTTTTTGGTGGAAATAATTTAAAAAACACGCCCCCCAATAATGCAAATAGCAAACCAATCTCTATTAATATCATTTGGCACCCCCATTTAAACTCCTATATTCATACTATTTTATTATTCTTTCTTCAGTAATTTTAACCTTTTCAATAAATGGCTGTAAATCAACTATTGCCTCTTTGCTAAGCCCTTTTGCTTTAAATATTATCTCACCTGATATATCAACACTCCCCTCTTTTAATATAGTTCTATTAACATCTAAAGTTACATTTTCTTCGGAGACTAAACTTGCAAACCTTTCTGATAATATTGGAGTCATAGGTTGAAGATAAATTTATGTTACTTTATTTGTACAAATTATAATTTATCAAATTACTTCTAACAATTCACTTAGCGACTTAATCTCAATAAAATTTTTGTTATTAATATCATTATCATGTTTACGGTTTATAAAAATTGGCGTAAATCCAAAATTTTCAGCCCCTAGAACATCGGCTTCAAAGTTATCTCCAATGAAATAAACTTGTTTTATTTCTATTTTAGTCTCATACCTTTTAATATCATCAAATACAATTTTAAATAAATCTTTATGCGGTTTCCTTATCTTATAGTCAGCACTAAAATGTATATTAACAAAATATTTTTCTAAATCATACTGATTAATGAATTTTCTCATCACATTCTTTTTAAATATGGAGTTACTCAATAAATAAACTGGAATTCCTAATAACTTAAGTTGCTCTAAAGTATAAATTGTGTCATTAAACAATTCAGTAGTATTTATTTCAAGTGCACAATTAAATAAAATTTCTTCTAATGGATAATTAACCTTAAAACCATATTTGTTTTTAAAATCTAAAAGTTCATCTTCAAATGCTACTTCTGAATTATCCTCGTTTCTTTTATCATAAAGTTCTTTCCAATATGTAGCTGCATAATCTAGCAATCCAACTTTATCAGTATCCTTTGATAAGATATTTTCATGTAGATAAGATAAACCCGAATTAAAATCAAATTTAATGTCATGAAGCAATGTCTCAAATAAATCAAAGACAATGACTTTAACTTTTGTCATAATCCCCCTCCACAAATCACTATTTACAATTACTTAATTCTTAAATTAGATTTTATAGTGGTTTTTGAGCAAGATATAATGGAATAGTATCTTTAATAATAATTTTATTGCCAAAATCCATAATTGCCTTTCTTACTGCCGCATAAAATTTAGACTTATATGGCTCTTGTAAAGTTATATGTTCGCAATGTGTACTAATATATGAAATATATTCATCAGCATTAAGTGTCCTTACCTTATTCCATTC
Source organism: Clostridium sp. UBA1652 (assembly GCF_002320975.1). NCBI lineage: Bacteria > Bacillati > Bacillota > Clostridia > Eubacteriales > Clostridiaceae > Clostridium > Clostridium sp. UBA1652. The sequence goes on along the minus strand of NZ_DCLI01000091.1, from coordinate 29,414 downwards.
TTTATATTTATAATTAACAAATCCATAATTCACAACATTGCTATATTGCATTTTACGATTATATTTCTGCTTAACAGAAAAATGTTCTTTATAAACCTCATCTATTCTATTGTATAGCTCTTCATTTTCACTTTTCTCATCTGAACGTGTCATAAACATTGCAAGAATGCCACCAGGTTTTAGAATATTGTAGACTTTTGAGAATGCTATTTCTTCAGGCATCCATTGAATTGTAGCTGCTGAATATATTAAATCAAATTTTTGCTTTCCAAAGTCGTATGTTTCAAAATCAGCATTTACAATATCAAAATTACTATAAGTCCCATATCTGCTTTTCATAAATTCTGTGAAGTTCTCCCCGAGTTCAATAGCCTTATAACTACAGCCAGTTTTTAAAATAGGCTCTGTTGCTTGTCCTGTCCCTGGTCCAATTTCAAGTACATCTTTTCTTAAATTCAAATCAGCAGCGGTTATAATTTCTGCTAATAGTTCATCACAATATCGTGGTCTATATTTATCAAATGTTTCTGGTATTCGGTCAAATGTATTTCTAAAATCCATTTTTTCTCCATCCCCTAAATTACTATTTTCCTCTATAATTTCTTCCTATTTATTGTTCATTAACCCTTAGTAGGTTATTTCTTATTATACCATAATTTACCTCATAATATTATAAGGGAACTTCTAAATGAAGCTCCCTTAATCTATATTTTTGTATCTATTCTATAACAGAAGTACACCTATCCCCATCTATATATAAATCAATCTGAAAAGTTTTAAAAATTAACACACAATACCTTTCACTTCCACTACGTTCCAATCTTTTTATATAATCATTAGGTAGACTTTTTTTCTTTATATACTCACTTTCATGAATCTCCATATTTCCCTTAAGTAAAACCATATCATCTTCTGTATGAACTTCTATACAGCATTTATTACTTATATTTAGTAATTTTACTTTATTGGAGTCTTTCTTAGTAATAAAAATAACCTTATCTAAGTTTACTGAAACTACCTTCTCCATTGGGTAAATTTTAGGATAACCATCTTCGTCTACCATTGATAATGCAAGTGTATTACTTTTGTTTAACAAGTTAACTGCTTTTTCATACATTTCTCTTTCTACCACTATTCTTCTCCCCATCTCTTAAACCCATCAACCTCAATATCAAATTTATCTAAAATCTTAGCTACAATATGATGGTTCATATCTTCTATGCTTTCTGGTTTATTATAATAAGTAACCATTGGTGGAATTATGTAGGCTCCTAATTCTGATAACGTCAGCATATTTCTTAGGTGTATTGTGCTAAGTGGGGTTTCTCTAGCTGCTAATATAAGTTTTCTTTTTTCTTTTATTGTTACGTCTGCCGCTCTAAGAAGTAGATTATCTGAATATCCTGATGCAACTCCAGCAAGAGTTTTCATGCTGCATGGAAGTATTATCATTCCTTCTGTTTTAAAAGTTCCGCTTGCTATGCTTGCTCCAATATCTTTTATTGAATATACCTTGTCTGCAAGTGCCCCTACTTCTCCAACCTTATATGTAGTTTCTTGTAATATGGTTTCTTCTGCTCCTCTTGATATAACAAGATGGCTTTCCCATTCTGGATTTTCTTTTAAAATCTTTAAAAGTTCTATACCAAGTATTGCACCACTAGCTCCACTCATTCCTACTACTAATCTTTTTTTTCTATTATCCATTGTTTTCATCCTTACTGAATCATTTTTATCAATTGTTTTGTTAGTTCTTTTAATAAATCTATAGTAACATGTATCTCTTCTTTTGTAATGTTATCAATATGAATTCCACAGGTTATAACTACATTTTTGTTAAGCTTTGAACAAAGTTCATGGGCCACATATCTTGCTGCTTCATCATCCTTATGGCCTGTCATATTAAGTACTGAAGTTGTTGAACTTATTACATTTTCATCTTCTAAACTGTTTCTTGGTACACTTAAGGTTACACAACCAATGTGGGGTCTATCACCACCTGATATGATTATACATAAATCTTCTCCTATTTCTATGGCTTTTAGATTTAGTTTTACCCTTCCTTTTTCAATGTTTAATTCTTTCATATAATAAGTTCATCCTTTCTAGTTCACAAATAATATCTGAATAATTTATTTGAACTATGCAATATTAATGTTTATGGAGGTGATTTCATAATGAAAATATCTAGAAATCTCATTTGTTTTGTAATTTCTTTATTTATATTTATTCAAGTTCCATATTCAAAAGCAAAATCTGAAGTTTTAAATGGTTTATCAAGTATTAAAGAGGATTCTGATTTAAGTAATAATACTATCCGCTCACTAATATATCCTTATATTACTGACTCCATAGAAAAATACTATGGTGAAAATGTTCCTAGCTTTATATTATCAGAGTCTAAATTATCAATAACTCACCCAGATCCTCAAATATTTAATTTTATTATAACTGTACAAGTTAATACGTATTATGGCCCTCTGAACCCACCGTATGGAATAGATACTATTAAAATTCAAACTAGCCCACTAGGAACTAAGGTTATAGATTTCAAACATGAAGAAGAAAAGCTACCTACTGGCTAAACTTCATGTATAACTTAGATCAATTGTAGGCCTATCTTATCACTTAAATCTCAACCCTAAAACACTTCCAACTATCATCTATCATAATTAACTTGATGGACCCTCCATGTTTCTCGACTATCTTCTTACATATACTAAGTCCAAGCCCATTTCCATTTTTACTTGTTCTTGATTCATCGCCAGATACAAATGGATCAAATATCCTATCAATTATTTCATGTTTGATGGGCCCACCATTATCATGAACCTCAAAAATGGTTTTCTTATTTTCTTGTTTTATAACTATCTTAACTGATGTACCTTCCTTGTTATGCTTTATAACATTTATTAATAAGTTTACTACAACTCTTCTCATTTCAAGCTTATCAATCACACACGTTATATCATTTTCATCTGTTATTATATCAATGTACATTTTACTTTTCTCAAACTCATTAAAATATTCAGCAGCTATTTCCAATATAAATTCTTTGAAGTCTACTTTTTCTAAGTTTAACTTATATTCTTCGTTGGACATCTTAGTATAAACCATAAGTAAATCTATAAGTTCACTCATGTTATCAGCTTTTCTAAAAATAGTATTTAGATATTCTTCTTGTTTTTCATGACTGTCTATCAAGTTATCAAGAAGGGCCCTAGTATAACCTTTGATTGTTGTTATCGGGGTTCTTAAATCATGAGCTATGCTGCTAAATAGTTGTTGTCTTTCTTTTTCAAGGTTTTCTCTTTCTTTTTTTACTTTTTCTAATTCATAAACCATGAAATTAAAGGCTTCTTCAATTTCTTTATACTCATATTCCCCATTAAGGGTTAATCTATTTGAATAGTCTCCTGATGTTATTTTCTCAAGCCCATCAACTAAGTCCTTGTTAGGTTTTGCTACATGTTTTTGTATACTTTTGCTGTAACTAATTAGGCCCATCAAAAACACAACAACCACTCCAAAGAGAAAAAACAAAGTTAATTTTAGTATATCATATTTTGTTTCCCCTCCTGGGTTAATGATTGTATACTTTATTCTTAGTTTTTCAACTGGAATTTTAACAAGACAAGTATAATCTTTTCCAACCTTTTCAAATACTGAAGCTGAAGCATAATATTCCTGTTTATCTTTTTTTATACCTATTTCAATTACCCCAGCTATTTTGTAGGGTTGGCTTTCTGTTACCCTCTCTATAGATGATAATTTTAATAACTCTCCTTGAGTGTAGTGATGTACCTCTTCTTGCACCTTTCCTTTTCTGTATATCACATCATTATTATCATCTAATATTTCTATCCATCCATCTAAGTTTTCTAATGAACTTGTATCAATATTTTCATAGTCAACTTTCACTAATTTTTCTGCACTAATTCCATCTAAAAGATTATCTATAGAGTTTTTACTAATTAGACTTATAAGAGCATATAAAATCAAAACTCCTAATAAGAGCCTAAAGGAGAATATAAAGTATTTTTTAATTACAAACTGACTTATGGTTTTCTTTTTCATACTTAAGGAAGCATCATTTTATACCCTAAACCTCTTATAGTTTTAATATATGCTTCTCCCTCTCTTTCTCCTAGTTTTTCTCTTATTTTGCTTATATAAACCATGATGTTGTTATCATCTACAATATAGGAATCTTCCCAAGCAGCTTCATATATCTGCTTTTTAGTGAAAACTCTACCTGGGCTTTCCATAAATAGTTTTAGTATTTTAAACTCTATGGAAGTTAGTTCAATGAGCTTATCATTTTTAAAAAGAATACACTGTGAAGTATCAAGAGTTAAATCTCTGACATTTAAATTTCTATTAGTTTCTCCAGAGCCTAAATTATAATATCTTCTTATATTAGCCTGCACTCTAGCCACTACTTCTAAAGGATCAAAAGGTTTAGTTATATAATCATCTGCACCTATTCCAAGGCCCAACACTTTATCTGAACTTTCTCCTTTAGCTGATAAAATCATTATAGGCATATTGCTCTTATTTCTTATTTTCTTGATTAACTCATATCCATTTATGCGAGGCATCATTATATCAATGATTGCTAAATCTATCTTTTCTTTTTCAAGAGTTTCCCATGCTTCATGTCCATCTTTAGAGGTATAAACCTTAAAACCATCCTTTTCTAAATATAAACTTAAGAAGTCCATTATCTCTTTTTCATCATCTGCAAGTAATACACTGTACATCAAATTTATCACCTCTTGTCAAATCTAACCTATTAATATGATATCATTGTACAGCTATTAAATCATCTTATATCAACTTTTTTGAATCTCATTATTCCTAAAAGTACTATGAAAGCTATCAGTAAAAATGAACCTAAAAATCCTTTAATAAATAAGGTATTAGTAAAATCATTAAACAAGAAATCAAGCCTTTCACTAAAAAATGAAGTGTATTTCATAAACTTTAAATTTTCTAATCCAGAAAGATATTTGCCTACATACATCACAACTAAGGTAATGATAAAGGTCATAAACATGTTCATATTCACTCCTATTACATAGGTTATAGTAACTAAAAATATAGATGTTATAACTGTACTAAGAATGGAAAATATCAAAACTTTTTCTGACATTGTACCAAGAAAAGTTCCTGTGCCTAAGTCAGAACTTGATATAAACATATAATAACCAGCTGTTGAAACTAATAAAAGCAAACCTATTGATATAACTATCATAGTAATCATGGAAAGTAGTTTCCCAAAAATGATTTTTTCTCTTTTTCCAACTCTTAAAACCATCATCTTAATCTGTCCTTCATGAACCTCTCCTGAAAACTGAAATGATGATAACAAGATAATAAGGATTCCTATAATACCAAGGCCTGATAGGAAACTCCAAATCACTCCAAAAAAGTCTAAACATGAATATGCAGTTACTAAAGCTTCTTCACTTGTTATCTTAACTGCCCCACTTTTATAGCCAAGTATTATAAGAAGAGCTAACAAAGAAGGAATAACTAAAATTAAACTATTTTTTCTCTTAAACATCTTATACATTTCCATTTTATATACTTCAAATATTCTCATAACTTCCACCTACCTTATTAAATCTAATAATGATATATTGTTGTTTTTGATGTTTTCATAGCTGTCATCATAGTTTATATATCCATCTTTTAAAACTATGATATCCTCTGCTAAATCTTCAACCTCATCTAACTGATGACTTGAAAAGATAATCGATGTTTTCTTTTCTTTTATGATGTTTTTCAGAAAATCTTTCATATCACATATTCCAGCAGGATCTAGTCCAACAAAAGGTTCATCTAAAATCAAAAGCTCTGGTTCAGCTATAAAAGCCTGAGCTAAGGCAAGTCTTTGCTTCATTCCAAAGGAAAAATTCTTAACCTTCTTATTTTTATCCTTAGATAAATCAACAAGAGCTAAAAGTTCTTCTATCTTATTTTTGATATTTTTCATAGAAAAATCCTTAGTTATCATCATGGAAAGTTTTAAATTATCATAGGCAGTTAAGTCTCCAAAAAATGTTACATCAACTAAAGAACCTATTTTCTTTTTTACCCCCTCATCTTCATGGTTAATTTGATGGTTCATAAATACTATCTCACCCTCATATAGAGCATTTAGGCCCAAGATGCATTTAAGTAATGTTGTTTTACCTGCTCCATTTCTTCCAAGAAGGCCCATTATACTTCCTTTTTTCATTTCAAAACTGATATCTTTTAATACTTCTGTTCCCTTGTACCCCTTTTTTAAATGTTTAACTTCTAAAATAATATCTTTCATAAACATCCACCTTTCTCATTTCATATCTCAATCATAATTTCTAAAGCTTTCCTAGAAACATGAATAACCTTAACCTAACCTTAAAATGACATTTCAGTTTGGAATTTGTACACCTTGTATAATGGAGTCATAGTAAAAATTAATTATATTTTTACAAGTTTTTTTCTATACTTAAGATAAGACGCTGTGGATTAGTTTATGTTGCACCTATAGCTAGACTATTTAATTAAGGCTATAACCACAGCTTTATGCTTATTTGTTAATTAGTTAGATAACGCATGACGTTTTATATAGAGCAAGGATACATTCAGCATAAAGCACGTGGAGCATAGCGTTCTAATTTAAAAAGGAGCTGATATTATGATTTATGTTGGCATTGATGTAGCCAAAGATAAGCATGATTGCTGTATAGTTGATTCAAATGGAACTGTTCTTAAAGATTCTTTACGAATACCAAATACTCGTCAAGGTTTTGAAATACTTTATACTTCAATTCTTTCTTTTCTACCTAATAAAACCATATCTAATGTAAAAATAGGACTTGAATCAACAGGTCATTATAGCACTAACATCCAAAACTATTTATATGCTAAAGGATTCCACCTATCTGTTTTGAATCCTTTAGCTACAAACCTTTTCCGTAAGGCTCAAACCCTTAGGAAAACTAAGACCGATAAAACAGATGCTCTAGTTATTGCTAAAATGCTTTTTTCTGATGATACAAAATCCTATTCACCTGTATCATATCAAATTCAAGAATTAAAGTCACTAACTAGACATCATTATAGATTAGTTGGTTATAGATCTAAACTTAAGATATCAATAACTAGACTTCTAGATATAATTTTTCCAGAGCTCGCAACTTACGTTTGGTCAATTCATCAACCATCTGTTTACGCTCTCCTATCGGAGTTTCCGAACCCGAAGGAAATCTCTAATTGCCATTTAACTAAGCTAACCAATCTTTTGTATAAAGCAACTAAAGGTAGATATGGCAGAGAGAAAGCTGATGAAATAAGAAAGGCTGCTAGTAGTTCCATTGGAACTAGCACTAAGTCTTTATCTCTTGAACTTCAACAAACCATTAGATTAATTAAATCTGTTCAAACTGAGATAGTTCTTTTAGATGAACAGATAAAAGAATTAATGATAGAAATAGATTCACCAATAATGAGTATTCCAGGCATTTCTTATAACTTAGCTTCAATAATTCTTTCAGAAATTGGAGATGTACACAGATTTACGAATCCATCAAAGCTTTTAGCTTTTGCAGGACTTGATCCATCAACATACCAATCTGGAAAGTATACTGCTACATATACACCTATGGTGAAACGTGGCTCCGCCTACTTACGATGGGCTATACTCATGGCATCTCGAACGGTTTCTATGCGAGATTTAACCTTTTCAAACTATCTTGCAAAGAAACAATGTGAAGGTAAACACTATTATATTGCTATGAGCCATGTAGCAAAAAAGCTTATACGTGTTATTTTCTACCTTTTAACAACTAATACTACTTTTACTCCACAAATATAATCATTTAATTTTAATAGCAACATCGTTGCTTTATTTGTCATGCAGTTTTTTATAATAATTTTAATTAAAATTTTTTTGAATTTAGTATTGACTCCATATAGTTAGTCTTTATCCTGTAGGAGCGCTTCTAAGCTCCATTAAATTCCTTCTCTTTCTCAGCGTCATTACAATTCTTTCTCATTTTTCAAGATAAAATTGATAGATTTTTCTATTTGTAACAGTATATATAATAGAAGGGGGAGTTAATTTTATGGAAAATGTTAAAGAAAGATATTATCAAGTAGATGTAATGAGGTTTGTTTGTGCAATTTTAGTTATATCAATTCACACCTCAGCCTTATATTCCTTTGGAGATGTTCCAGGAAAGGTTTTAAGTTTAGGAATCGCAAGAATAGCTGTGCCATTTTTCTTCATAGCTTCTGGTTACTTCTTTTATGAGAGGTTTAATCATGAAGGATATTTAAAAGCGTATATTATAAGAATATTAAAATATTATTTAATTTCTACAGTTGTTTATACCGTGATTTTATTTACCTTTATAAAAAGCAGAAACTCAAACATTTTAGATTTAGTTAAAAATCTTTTATTTAATGGGGTATCTCCAAGTCTTTGGTTTTTCCCTGCATTGATATTCTCAATAAGTGTTTTGTACTTATTTTTAAAGAAAAACTGGATTAAGTCTTTAATAATAGTAAGTTTAGTTTTATATTCACTAGGTCTTATAGGTGATTCATATTATGGATTAGTAGTAGGAACTCCTTTAGAAAAGCTAGTAGAAATGTATTCTGCTGTTTTTGTTTATACAAGAAATGGGCTTTGTTTTGGATTACCTTTTTTAACCCTAGGAGTTTTAATCAACAAACATGATATGAGAAGCAAACTTAAACATCTTAAATCATTAACATTACTTTTTGCTGTGATATTTGCTTCTGAGGCCTATGTACTTATATCAAACAACATATCAAGAGACAACAACATGTACATTTCTCTTATTTTTTTAGTTTCTTGTATATTTTTGTTATCTTTAAGATCTAAGAAAATATTATCTGATAGAAAAGCCAAACTATTAAGAGACCTGAGCCTTTGGATATATTGTCTTCATGAACTGATTCAATTTCTTGTTTATGGGCTTCTTCCTAAGATTGCAGCTAATTCTTTCTTGGTTTTCATCATGGTAACCTTAGTTGTTGTACCTCTTTCTTATTTTATAGTTAGAAAAAAATCTCCATTCTACACCTTAAATAAGAAAAAAGAAATTAGATTAATGGCTAGTTTGTTGGTTATTGCATTAATCATAGGACTTGTATCATCAAAAGGCCCATCAACAGCAACAAGTTCCAATGGAATAAGTCCATCAATAGATTTAAAACTTGATGAAAATGCACCATCATCAAACATAGTTGGGCCTATGTGGAAAATATCATCTGGTACTACTACCCTTTACTTATATGGTTCTTTAGATGTTGGTGATAAAAGCTTATATCCATTAGCTCCAAAGGTTGAAGAAGCTTTCAAATCTTCTGAAGCTTTGGCAATTGAAGTAGAACTTGATAAAATTGATGGTGCTAAAATCAATAGTCAACTTCTCTATGAGAAAGGTGATAATGTAGAAAATCATGTTTCTTCTGATGCAATTGATATTTATAAAGAAAAAGTCTCTTACTTTAAAGCTGATTATGATAAAGTTAAACAATACAAAGCTTCATATTTAGCACAAAATTGTATTTCTGTATATTTAGCTCAAGCTAAGGTTGATCAAGCTTATATTCCTGATGTCTATTTCTTATATAGTGCTAGAAAAACTGATAAACCAGTGGTTTCAATTGGTGATGTGTATAAGCTTTATGATGATTTAGCAAATCCTCCTGATGAAGTAGGGGATGCATCACTTAAACTTCTTAAATACTATAATGAGGATTCCACAAAAAAGAGTTTAGATCGTTTAGAAGCTTGGAAAAAAAGTGACTTAGAAGCTATAGAAAAATCTTATGATGAGCAGTATATAGTTCCAGCATCTGAAAAAGAAAACTTTACTAAACTTAATACCTTAGTAAATAACTATAACCAAAATCTATATTCAAAACTTAAATCCGAGTACGCTTCTAAAATAGATGGATATATTAAAGAAAACAAAAACTACTTTATAGTTTTATCTACAAACTACCTTCAAGGGGAAGATAGTATATTAAAACAGTTAGAACAAAAAGGTTATATCTTAGAAAAAATAAACTAAAAGTAAACAGCCCCTGTCTTTTTAGCAAGGGCTGTTTATAAAACAATATGTAATTTTAGAAATAAATATCTGAAAACTCAACATTAATAGCATTCATAAGTTTATCGCCATCTACTTGATTTCCACTTTTTTTATCTTTAAAGTCATTTCCAATTGGGAGATTAACCGTAAATGTGCTGCCTTGCTCTAATTCACTTTCAATCTTTATGCTTCCACCTAATATCGCAACTAATTTTTTTACTAAAGCTAAACCCATTCCACTACCCTCTGCTTGTCTTGAAAGATTGTTCTCAGCTTGTCCAAAGGGTTTAAATATTAATTCATACTTATCTTTAGCTATCCCTATTCCACTGTCCTTTACAGATATATCAACTGTTTTATCTTCTTTATTTTCATTAATGCTAACCATAATGGTACCACCCTCTGGTGTAAACTTTATAGCATTGGATATGAGATTTAAAAGTATACGTTCATACACCTCATTATCTATGATTAAATCTCTACTCTCAACATTACTCTCAAAATCTAAATCTATGTCTTTTTGCTCTGCATAATCTAATACCCATTGAGTTATAAATCTTGTAATCCATACAATATCAATCTTTCTCAAATTCAGCTTCATTTCTTCTGAACTCAATTTTGTAATGTCTAGTATGTTATTTACAAGCCTTATTTGTCTGAAAGTATTTCTTTTCATACTTCCTAAAAGTTTTTTAACAGGCTCAGAAACGTTTTTAATATGTATCTTTTCAATTAGCTGAATAGCTGAATAAATTACATTGATTGGAGTTTTAAATTCATGGGTTATTAATGTTATAAACTCATCCTTCCTAATTAAATCCTGCTCCAAGATTTCTCTTTGAGCCTTTTCTGATTCATACAGTAATTTTTGTTGTCTGCTTATCTCACGATTTTGCTTTCTAAGTAATAATTCACGTTCTATAGAATCCACTACAGTTGATAAAGTCATTAGAAAAAGTGGATTATGAAGTATTACAGCTGTCATAACACTTATGGTTCCTATTAACTTTCCATCATCTGAATTGTAAAAAGGTACAGAATAACAAGCACTTTTATATAGATGTTTATGATAATGATTAGTTCCTATAAGCTGAACAGGAGCTTTTTCATCAATACATAAACTAACAGTATTTGTCCCCATAGCTTCCTCTGTAAATTGAACACCTGGCTTAATCCAAAGCTCTCTCACAGTATTTTCTATAGTTTTATCTCCTAAGGTATCAAGTAAAAAACCTTTATCATCAGATATAACAACCAGTATAGGTGTTCCCTTAAGTGAATCAATTATTTTATTGCTAAAAAAACTTGCAACCTCTAAAACTTCTTTATATTCTTCTTTTTTTCTAGCTAACTCATCTTTTGTCATTATAACTTTAGGTATTTGAATTTTATTAGGATTCATTCCTAATAGCTTGCATCTCTTTTTGGAGTCTTTAATATATTCTGCTTCTTCTTCAAACGACTGTTGTAACATATACTACCTTCCTTCCTAAAAGCAAAAAATAGGTATTAACTTCATCTTTCAATTTTACCATATTATATAATATTTATAAATGATTTTAAAGTTTAAGTAAAGTTAACAAAAGGACTACAGAATTTTTTATAAGCAAACCTTTTAATTATTATGAATTTTTCATTATTACTCTCTCTACTACAGTCGCTACACTTTCACAAGCGTCACAGCACTTTTCAAAATATCTAAAGGTATCTTTCCAACTCATTAACTCTATAGGATCTTTGAGATTTATATAAAGATTTCTTATAGTTGTAGTGTAGAGCCTGTCTCCCTCTTCCTCTAAGGCATTTATATCTTCTATTAAAATATTTATCTTCTGTGATTTTTTAAAGTGTTGAAATTCCTCCATCAAAGCTCTAACCTTACCACATCCCTTTAAAATCAAATCACAAAAGTCTAGTGCTTCTTGTCTCATGGTATTTATATTAAAAGTGTATATCTTTACTAATATATCTTCTACATCATCAGTTAAATTATCGATATGATGAGCAAGTTCTATAATATCATCTCTTTCTATAGGTGTGATGAATTCTTTTATAAGTTTGTTCATCATCTCATGTTTTTTGATATCTGCACTATGTTCGATATCATGCATTTCTGTTATCTTTTCATCTAATTTATTTACATCAAAGTTTGATAAAGTACCATGAAGTAAAGAAACTGCAGTACAAGAAAAATTTGATAGCTCTATTAATAATTCAAAATAGTCATTCCCTTTTTTGTTTCTCATCTTTTAACCCTGCTCCTCTCAGTTAGTTCAAGTCTATATTAAAATATCCAAATAAAAAACTTAGCCATTATAAGTCCTATAAGACCGCATCCTGGAAAAGTAAGCACCCATGTTAAAACCATTTCATTAACCTTTCCCCAGTTTACTGATCTAATCCTTTTAGCTGCCCCAACTCCCATTATGGAAGTAGTTTTAGTATGAGTAGTACTAACAGGAATTCCTGTTAATGATGATAACAAAAGACATCCTGCTGCTGATAAATCTGCTGAAAAGCCTTGATATTTTTCTAATTTTACCATATCCATTCCTACAGCCTTTATAATCTTATAACCTCCAATAGAAGTTCCTAAAGCCATAACTACAGAACAAAGTACCATGAGCCATATGGGTATAGCAAAGTTTGATACTGAGCTTTGTCCATTTGCCAAAAATATTCCAAGCATAAATACCCCCATGAACTTTTGTCCATCTTGAGCCCCATGCATAAAGGCCATAGCTGCTCCTCCACAAACCTGAGCTCCTTGGAAAAACCTATTAGTTTTTCTCCTATCAAAACCTCTACATATAACTTCTACGGATTTTACTGTAAACCAGCCCATTCCAAAACCTAATACTGTAGACAACACTAACCCATATATAACCTTTATCCACTCTGTCCCATTAATGCCGTTAAATCCACCTTGAAGAGCTATTGCAGCTCCAGATATTCCTGCTATTAAAGCATGACTCTCGCTTGTTGGAATCCCAAAATACCAAGCAGCTGTTGCCCACACAACAATATCAAATAAAGCCGCACATAAAGCTATAAGTGCATACTTAGAATCACCACCAAAATCCACCATATTATATATAGTCTGTGCAACATTTGCATTTATAATTGTCATTATAAATACTCCAAAAAAATTAAACACAGCTGCCATTAAAATTGCTGAACGAGGACTTATTGCTCTAGTAGAAACGCAGGTTGCAATAGCATTAGGCGCATCTGTCCATCCATTTACTAGAACTACTCCTAAAGTTAAAATCGTAGTAATTAACAATGCTGGATTATCTAACATTTGACTCAGAAAATCACTGAATGAAATAGTCATAACATATCTCCTCTCATTTTAAGTTAATTTCTCGTTCTAACAAATTATATCTTTCTTATTCTTTATTTATGATTAAGTAAAAAACTATATCTCTATATTAGTTATAATTCAATATTTTATACAAATTTCCTTCACTATAAATGTCATGTAATTCCAAAATTTAATTAAAGAAATTTACTCTTAATGGTTGATATGTTATTATATATTGAGACTTATATCTAAGAAAGGATTAGCTATGAATATTGCTTTAATTTACGGTTTTTTAGCCATTATCACATTTGCACATGCCTTTATGTGTTACAAGAAAAAAACTTTAATTCGTCCATTAAGTAAAAGACCTTTACTTGTAGTAAATAATTCATTCTATAAATTACAATTTAATTATAGTAGCATTGCAGCAATTATATTTCTCTTAATATCGCTAGTAAATACACTCATTTCTAATAGAATGGTTTCAATCATTTCTCTTATAGTTACTATTTTAACTATAGGTATTTTGACTATAGTATTAGAGGAAATAGCATTAAAAAAAGGATACATAAAATTGAAAAAATAACTACTTAGCATTAATCTAAGTAGTTATTTTTTTATTCACCCAAATTACATCATATTTCTTATTTGCAATATTCAAATTATCAAAAATATTTAAAATTAATATTAAATTATTAAAATATTATCTGATTACGTTTTCAAGTTTTTAATTTATCTTCCCAAACCCAGTTTTTGATGATAAAATGATATTATTGTTTTTAATGGGGATTAAAAAACATACTGGTAATTAATTTAATTAAAATTGGGGAGGAAAACTTAATGCAGAAACTTTTTAACACATGGAATCAATTAAGTTTAGTAAAAAGAATTATCGTTGGCTTAATTGTAGGTATTATTTTAGCTATTACACTTCCACAGAAAGCAACATTTGTTGTGATTTTTGGTTCTTTATTTGTAGGTGCCTTAAAGGCTATAGCACCCGTACTTGTATTTTTCTTAGTAATGTCTGCAATATCTCAACATAAAAGCGGACAAGAAACAAATATGAAATCAATTATTGTACTTTATCTTACAGGAACATTTTTAGCTGGTCTAATCGCAGTTATTGTAAGCTTTATGTTTCCAGTTACTCTAACTTTAACAGGTGGTGCTCAAGATTTAACTCCTCCAGGAGGGGTAGTAGAGGTTCTAAAAACCTTACTTCTTAACTTAGTAGACAATCCTATTAAAGCTTTATTTAATGCTAATTACATAGGAATATTATCTTGGGCGGTTCTATTTGGATTTGCTTTGAAAAGTGCTCCTGATAGTACAAAAACTATGCTTTCTAATTTCTCAGATGCTACATCTACAATAGTTAAATGGATCATAAACTTTGCTCCACTTGGAATAATGGGTCTTGTGTTTGAATCTATTTCAGCTAATGGTCTAGAATCTTTGTTAAGCTATGGAAGATTGCTTGTGGTTCTTATTAGCTGTATGCTTTTTGTAGCACTAGTAGCTAACCCTATTATTGTATTCTTAAACATTCGTCAAAACCCTTATCCAATAGTTTTTAAATGTCTTAGAGAAAGCGGAATAACTGCATTCTTTACTCGTAGTTCAGCTGCTAATATTCCTGTTAATATGCGTTTATGTGAAAAACTTGGACTCGACAAAGATACTTATTCAGTATCCATTCCTTTAGGCGCTACAATAAATATGGCAGGTGCTGCTGTTACTATTTCAGTTTTAACTCTTGCAGCTGTAAACACTCTTGGTATACAAGTAGATATAGGAACTGCTTTTATCTTAAGTATTTTATCTGCTGTAAGTGCTTGCGGGGCTTCTGGAGTTGCTGGCGGTTCATTATTACTTATACCTGTAGCTTGTAGCTTATTTGGTATACCAAATGATGTTGCGATGAAAGTAGTTGCTGTTGGATTTATTATAGGAGTTTTACAAGATTCCTTTGAAACAGCTCTTAACTCATCTACAGACGTACTTTTTACCGCTACAGCTGAATTTGCAAAATGGCGTAAAGAAGGAAAAGAAATTATAATAAACAAATAAATTTAAAAGGACTAATCTCTTATTTTTTATGAGACTAGTCCTTTAATACATTTCCTAACTAACTTCTTTTTTAAAAGGTAAACTCACTATTATTTCTAGCATATTATCTTCCAATATTGCTTCCACCTCTCCCCCTAACTTTTCAGTTAAAAGTTTTACAATAGAAAGTCCTAACCCTGTACTTTTACCCCTTGATTTATCTCCAGTATAAAACCTTTCAAAAATCCTTCCTTCATCTATTTCAGAATTATCTCCAACTAAATTTTTAAATGAAATAACTCCCATGTCCTTGTGACTTTCTACCTTAACTTCCACATCTCCTTTAGAATGAGCTATGCAATTTCCTATTAAATTCCTTGTTATTCTTATAAGCATATCTCTATCCCCTGATACAAAAACCTGGGAACTTTTTAAAAGGTTTATTCTTAAGTTTTTCTCTTCAAGCACCTCAATAAATTCAACAATACACTCAGTTACAAGTTTAGTTAAATTGATTTTTTCATATTTAGGTTCTATATCAGAATTTAACGTATATGAATATTCAAAGAATTTTTCAATAAGGTTTCCAAGCTCACCAGCATGTCTTTGAGCGACTTCTAACTTTCTAGTCTGCTCTTCTGATAGTTCTCCTTTTAGTAGAAGCTGCTGATATCCCTTTATTGCAGTAAGAGGTGTTCTTAGATCATGAGAGATATTTGCTATCATTTCTTTAAATTGATTTTCCTTTTTTATATCATTAAGTCTAAGAGTTTCTTCATCTTTTAAGGATCTATTTATATTAACTACTAGTTTATTAAGTTCAGAATTTATAAGTTCTATAGAAATCGGTTGCCTTGTCTTTTCTAATCTTCTTTTATTTAATTGATTGTTAATACTCCGCAGTTGATGTTGGAGATACACTATATAACTTATTAACCCTATAATTATAACTCCAAAAACAATTACCAAAGCATCCACAACCTTTCTTTCTACTTAATTTCTGCTTTTCTAAATAAACTATAGGTTACTCCAAGCATTAAAACAATAAATACTAAACTTACAATCACAGCCTTTACTATATCTTCTGTTCCTGTATTTAAATTAATTAGAGTATAGTTTCCACCATAAGGCATAACGGATAGTATATTTTTAAGAACTGAATTACTTTCACCAAGTGCTGAGAGCTGTGCAACAAGAATAGTTACTCCATAATAAATTCCTACAACTAAAACTGGTTTTTTAGCTGTAAGTGCTATAGGTACACAAATACTTAGTTGAGCTACATATACTATAATTAATGTAATAATTACTCCTAATAGTTTTAATACCTCTGTAGCAGAAAAAACTGTTCCATAATCAATAGTCATGACATTTAAAAATCCCAAAGCCACATTTCCCATATTGAACTTATTACCTATATTAAGTGCTACTATAGTCACAACAACATATGGTATAAGAATAACTATAATTGAGCAGAAAAATGTAACTGCTTTACTTATTATAACTGCCCCTCTACTATTTCCACTTGAAATTGAACCATGGATTATTTTATTTTCAAAGTCTCCACTTATAAAAATACCAGCCATAACTCCACCCAAGATGCTAATTACATTGATATCAGAAAACATAAAACCAATTCCATTCATTCCATCAAAACTTCCCTTTGCTATTGAATAAGCTATCACTGCCATTATTAAAGAACTTAGGATTGCAATTAAAAATAGCACCTTGATAGCCACTGTTTTACGTAATTTAAATAAATCGGCTTGAATTAAATTAAACATTCACATTCCCTCCTATTACAGAAATAAAGTAATTCTCAAGTGTGTCTCCCTGAGTGGAGAAATTAGTTGTAATTATTCCATTTTCAAATATTACCTTTGCAACTAAATCCTTTTTATCTAAATAATCATAAAGTTTAACTTCTCTATTTGGCATAACTTTAAAATTATTAGTCTTTAATTCTGTTTCTAATATACTAGCTAACTTTTCTGGATCATCACAATTAATCAGAATATGATGTTTGCAGTTTTCTTCAAGTTTTTCAAGGGTAAGAGCCTCTTTTATTTCCCCTCCATGGATTATTATATAATCAGTAGCCGTTTGATAAAGTTCAGGAAGATTATGACTTGAGATTAAAATTGTAACTTGCTTCTCCTCACACAGCTTTTTTAATAGGTTACGAATTTCAACTACTCCTAATGGATCAAGTCCATTTATAGGTTCATCTAAAATAAGAAGTTCAGGATTTCCTATTAAAGCTATTGCTATTCCAAGCCTTTGCTTCATTCCTAATGAAAAATTCTTAGCTTTCTTTTTTCCTGTATCAGAAAGACCTACAAGTTCTAATAATTCATCCTCAATCTCTTTATTAGGTATCCCCTTCATAATTCTATGAAATCTTAAATTATCTTTTGCAGTCATGTTGGAAACTAGACTTGGATACTCTATCATAGCACCTATCCTTTTACGTTCTAGTTGAAGTTCTTTCTCTCCAACATGTCCAAATAGTTCTATACTTCCGCTGGTTGGAAAACTTAGTCCTGTCACAAGTTTCATAAAAGTAGATTTTCCAGCACCATTTTGTCCAATTAATCCGTATATCTTACCAGCTTCTAAAGTTAGAGATACATCATTTAATGCATTTATACCATTATAACTTTTCTTCAGGTTATTTGTTTTTAAAACATACTTTTTCATCTTGTTCACCTGTCCTCTCTAGTTTTAGTATAAATTTCAAAGGTTTAGAAAAGGTTAAGACTTTGAATAAAAGTGTTTAAAAACAGATAATTAATTTTTATATAATCTATATCCCAGTCCCCATACAGTTTCTATGTAATTTTCATCAGGGTTTATCTTTTTCAATTTATTACGTAGGTTACTTATATGAATTTTTACTGTATTATCATCTCCAAGATATTCTTCCTTCCATATTGATTCATAAAGGTTAGATTTACTAAAAACCTTACCTGAGTTTTTTATAAGTATTTCTAGAAGCATATACTCCTTAGCAGTAAGTTCGAGTTCTACATTATTAACCATAACTTGTTTTCTATTATCATCTAGAGTTAAATCCTTATAGGTGAATTTATTGCTACCTTGTATCTGTCTACTCGTTCTTCTTAAATTCGATTCAACCCTTGCAACAACTTCTCCTAAATCAAAAGGTTTAGTTATATAATCATCTGCCCCTATTCTCAAAAGATCAATCTTAGTTCCTACCATATCCTTTGCAGAAATGATTATAACAGGTATATCAGAAAATGTTCTAATCTCTTTAAGTATCTCATCTCCACTTTTATAAGGAAGCATAATATCAAGCAAAATCAAATCATAGTTATTTTCTTTAACTTCTTTAATTCCATCTGTTCCTGTATATATTGATTTAACCTTATACCCAGAATCCATTAACTCTTCTGAAAGCATATTATTTACGTCTTTATTATCCTCTATTACTAAAATATTTTTCATTCAAATATCATCCTTCTTTTAATACTATTTCTACTTAAAATAGTTTTCCTTATATTATTATAATCCTTTTACCCTTTACTTTTATATTATATTTTTTGCTAGATTTCTGTCTACATATTAATTTCACTTGCAACCTATATTTTCTACTTGTATTGACAAGTTGTAAATATATAATATAATTGTATGTGTAAGGACAAATAAAAAATAAAAGGAGTGTTAATTATGAACAGTAAAAAAATTACCCTTGATTATCTTAAATATTTAAATGAAACGTGGAATAAGGTAATAGAAAATGAAGTTGATTCAATTGAAAAGGCCGCTGAATTAGTAGCTGACTCATGTGAAAAAGGTGGACGTTTTTATGTTTTTGGATCAGGTCACTCTCATATGGTTGCTGAAGAAATATATATTCGTGCTGGTGGACTAGCTTTTGTTAAAGCAATATTGACACCAGAGCTTATGCTTCATCAGATGCCTAATAAAAGTACTTATCTCGAACGTTTAGATGGATATTCAAAAAACATCTTAGATTTATATAAGGTTGATGAAAAAGATACTTTGATGGTGATATCAAACTCTGGAAGAAATAACGTACCTGTTGAAATGTGCATAGAGGCTAAAAATAGGGGAACAAAAGTTATTTCTATGACCTCCTTATCACATTCTAAAAATGTTACTTCTAGACATTCTTCTGGTAAGTTAATGTTTGAAGTTTCTGATGTTGTAATTGATAATTGTGCTCCAAAGGGTGATGCAGCTTATCGTATAGAAGGTCTAAATGCTGATCTTGGTCCAACTTCTGATTTTACTGGTATAGGTATAGCACAAAGTATTATAGTAGCAACAGTAGCAAAATTAGTAGAAAGAGGCGTTGATGTACCTGTATTTAAAAGCTCAAACTTAGATGGAGCTGATGAATATAACGATAACTTATTTAGTAAATACTATGGCTACTGGAAATAAAATTAATAAGGATGGTTTTAATGAAAGCTATTTTATTATGTCACTATAAAGAATCAAAAATGTTTCCTTATGATTTAAACTGGCAACCAGCTTGTTTGCCAATTGTTGATACCTCTAATGTTGAAAGAATAGTTAAACAGCTACTTAATAACTCGTTTTTAGAAAAAGATGTTTATGTAATCATTGATCATAGAAAAGATCAAGTACAGTTTACTTTAAGACATTATGCTAACATTAACTATATATCTATATCAAATAATGATTTAAAATCTGCCCTTAAACAGACTTGTGAAGATATTAAAGAAGATTTTCTAATTTATTATGGTAATAGCGTAGTAACAGACTCCGATGTAGAAAAATTCCTATCATCAAATTATGCTAATAAAGCTCTGTTTATAAAAAATAATGAACCCTCTATAGATCATATTTGTGCAAATGTTGAAAATGGTAAAGTTAAAGTTTTCTTGGGACATCCCCGTGAGCACTATGTTACTCATAAGGTTGCTGGAGTATTTTCCTTAAGCCATGATAACCTAAAATCCGCACTTCAAGCTGATGTAGGGTTTGAGAAAAACATCTCTGGAGCAATGCCTCCTCAAGAGTATTTTTTTGAAAATGGATTAAATAATGTTTTAGAAACTGACAATATTTACTCAATTGAAACTGACTTTGATGTCTTTAGCTTAAAGTTCCCTTGGGACTTACTAAATGCCAATGAATATTATATTAATAAACTTTGCACTGAAATGTCTGCCCAAGCTCAAAACAATATAGATATTGATCCATCAGCTGTATTAAATGGCTTTGTAAAGCTAGGAAAAAACAGTATCATTGGTAAAAATGTTGTTATAAATGGTAATTGTATCATAGGTGACAATGTATTTATTGATAATGGGGTTATTTTAGAAGGTAATAATTATATTGGGGATAACACATATATAAAAGATTATGCTAAAATAGGTCCCAATTCTGTTATAGGAAAAGATAACAAAATAGGTCACAATGCTGAAATTAAAGGATTAACCATGGACGGGGTATCAGCTGTACATTATAGTGAAATATTTGGAGTTATCGGAAAATATGTTGATATAGCAGCAGCTTGTGTGTCTGGTATTTTAAGATTTAATGATTCAAGCCAAGTTCAAAAAATTGATGGTAAAACCTATTCTGGTAAAAATACTAATGCTATTTTTATTGGAGACTTTACTAGAACAGGAATTAACAATATATTTTTACCTGGCTGTAAAATAGGTTCTAACTGTGCTTTATATCCTGGTTTAATTGTAGATGAAGATATAGCTCATGGAAAAATTGTTTTAAAAAAGCAAGAGCTTATCATTAAAGAATGGGGATCTGAAAAATATGGCTGGTAAAAACTTAATTAGTTGCTTATAATAGACTTTTTTAATATAATTTATATCAAAAGTAACTAATATTGATATATAAGGATGGACATATTAAAGATGGAAAATACTACTCAAACTAAATATGAATTAGTCATAGACTACGTTCTTTCAAATATTAAAAATGGATTATATAGACCTCATCAAATGATCGAATCTGAAAATGAACTTTCTGATAAACTTAACGTTTCAAGAGTAACTGTAAGAAAGGGTTTAGAGGAACTAGTTAATAGCAAGGTGCTTAATAAGAAAAAAGGAATCGGAACCTTTGTAAACCCTCTTCCAAAATATTTTGGATTTAAAAGTGGTGTAGGTTTTAGTTCTGAAGCGAAAAAAAGAGGTCTTAAACCCTCTACTGAACTTCTATCATTAGAAAAACTTCAAGCAGATGAAGCTATTTCTGAAGCTCTTCAAGTTCCAGTGGATTCTCCTATATGGAAAGTTGAAAGAATACGTTATGCTAATAACATAGCAATCTGTTATGAATTAGAATATTTTGATGCAAATATAGTCAAGGAAATACCGGAGGAAGTTTCTAAATCATCCATTTATGAATATCTATCTTCTTTAGGAATTACTTATGAATATGTGGATCAAAAAATCACGGCTGTTAATGCTAATAAAAAACTTGCAACCTATTTAGATATACAAGAAAACAGTGCATTAATTCATATGGAGATTTCAGCCTGCCTATCAAATGGTAAGCCTTTTAATATTGGAAATTCTTATTATCAAACAGACAGTTTCTACTTAGTTCAAACTATATATAAATAATTATTCATATTATAAGACCCAAGAAACTACCTTCTTGGGTCTAAATTATCAGCAACTAATTTTCGCAAAAGATACTTAATAGAAAATATTATGCTTTAATTCCTATAAAGGCATGATTTATTAAAGCTTCAATAAAATAATCGTCAATCATATCTCCTGTAATAAGTAATCTATAAAATATAGGGCCCCATATTAAATCAACTGTTACCTCTACATCTATATCGTATCTTATCTCCCCTCTTATGATTCCACGATTCAAAATTTCCTTGGAAATATCTCTTCTTGGTTTAAAGTAGGCACTTCTATATATGTCAGCTAAACTTGAGTCAAATTGCCCTTCTCCTATTATTTCAATTAAAACATTTCCTTCTCTACTTTTAATAAAGTTAACAAAGTTACTTACTTGAATTTGCATATCTATTAAAGCTGAGCCAGTATTTGGAACTGGTAACTTTACTGAAGTAGCCTCTAAATAAGCCTCCATAATAACTCCAGCTTTATTGGGCCACCATTTATAAATAGTAGCTTTAGAAACTCCAGCTTTTTCAGCTATCTTTTCAACAGTAACTGTATCAAAACCTTTTTCAAGTAGTAAATCATATGCAGCAGTAAGAATATCCGATTTTGTTTTCTCACTACGGGGACGTCCTAATTTCTTCTCCATAAGTTATATCCTCCTTATGTATTACATAAATAAACTTAAAAACTATATTTATATTATAAATTAAAAGAAATTAAAAATCTACTCTTTACAATACTGAACGTTTAGTATATTATATATTTATAAACTAAACGTTCAGTATATTAATTGAGGAGGAATTTTAAAATGAAGGTTATAGCATTTAATGGAAGTCCGAATAAGGAAGGTAACACTTATCACGGAATAAAAATAGTTCTTGAGGAACTAGAAAAAGAAGGTATAGAAACAGAGATAATACATGTTGGTAATAAATCTATAAGAGGATGTATAGCTTGCAGAAAATGCTCTCAAAACAAAAATGGTAAATGTATAATAGCTACAGATCCAGTTAATGAATGGATTGAAAAAATGAAAGAGGCTGATGGAATAATAATAGGTTCCCCTGTACACTACTCTGCTATAGCTGGCACAATGAAGTCATTTTTAGATAGAGCCTTTAGAGTAGCTGAAGCTAATGATAACCTATTAAGATATAAGGTCGGAACATCAGTTGTTGCAGTAAGACGTTCGGGAGGAATCCCTACTTTCAATCAACTAAATAACTATATAAATCATTCAGAAATGTTTATGCCTACATCTAACTATTGGAATGTTATAAATGGAACAAAACCTGGAGATGTACTTCTTGATGAAGAAGGTATTCAGATAATGAGAGTTCTTGGTAAGAATATGGCTTGGCTTATGAAGTTAATAGAAAGTGGAGAAAAATCATTGCCAAAACCCAAAATGGAAGAAAAGATATTTACAAATTTTATTCGCTAAAAGGAGCTGTTTTAAATGGAAGCAATAAATAACGATAATACTAAAAATACTAATGTATTAACTAAATTACTAATTTTAATCATGGCAATAACTTGTGGACTTACTGTTGCAAATCTTTATTATATACAACCTTTGCTTGGTTACATGGCTAAAAGTTTTAATGTTCATGAGGTAAGTGTTGGCTCAGCAGCCATGCTTACTCAAATAGGTTATGCAGTTGGAATGATATTTATTTTACCTCTAGGTGATATTAAAGAGAGAAAAAATCTAATAACCATTATGCCTTTATTTTCAGTTATTTCACTTTTTACTATGGCTTTCTCTCAAAATATCTATATGCTTATTATTTCTTCTTTTGCTGTAGGTTTCACTTCAATAATCCCTCAGCTTATAATTCCACTAGCTGCTCAATTATCAAATCCTAATGAAAGAGGGAAAATAATTGGTACTGTAATGAGTGGTCTATTAATAGGGATTTTAGTTTCACGTACTATTAGTGGTCTTATAGGAAATTATTTTGGATGGAGAGTAGTTTATATAGTTGCAGCTATTATGATGATAATTTTAACATTGGTTTTAAGAAAAGTAATTCCTGTAACAAATCCAGTTTCTGAAGTTGAATATTTTGATTTGTTAAAATCATTACCTAAGTTAATAAAAGAGGAACCTATCTTAAGAGAAGCCTCCTTAAACGGAGCTTTAATGTTTGCAGCCTTTAGTGCATTTTGGACAGCCCTTACATTTTTACTTGAAAGTCCACATTATAACATGGGGTCTCAAGCAGCAGGATTAATCGGACTAGTAGGAATTGTTGGTGCATTAGCTGCTCCTTTAGTAGGTAAGTTAGCTGATAAAAAGGGTTCCCGTTATGTTATAGGAATCTGTATCATCATTGTATCTTTATCTTATATATTATTTCTTACACTTGGATTTAAGATGATTGGTTTAATAGTTGGGGTTATACTACTTGATTTAGGTGTTCAATCCTCCAATATATCAAACCAAGCAAGAGTTCACTCTATGAATGAAGAAAAACGTAACAGAATCAATACAGTTTATATGGTAAGCTTTTTCCTTGGAGGATCTTTAGGTTCATTTTTAGGTTCCTCTGCATATTCAAACTTTGGTTGGGTTGGTGTTTGTATCTTTGGAATTTCAACTCAGATTATAGCTTTAATTATTCATAAAATAACAAAGTAACTATTTAGGTTTTAAGTTAGATATTTGTCCCCTCAGCCAATTTATAACTTTTTCTTTATCTTTATTTTCATTATCAATTTGGTTCCAAATAGATATAAAATAATTTTCAAAAGCTTTTATTACACTTTTCTCTGAAATAAAAAGGTTAATTTCTCTATCATAGTCATAGAATTTAAATAACTCTTTAGAATCTGACTTTAAGGTTTCTATTAATATGCCGCTGTTTTCTTTAACCATCCAATATAATTTTGAAACTGAATCAACTTTACTCTGTTCTATAAGTGCAATTTCAAAATTTTTGTTACTTTCAAGCATATGAATAACATTTTCTAAGTGACAAATAATATCTTCATCTGTAGGTATTACATCCTCTAGTATATGGTATTGATCAAAGGCATATTTCTTTTTAGAAACTAAAATTTCTATTGATTCCTTAAACCAGATATCTTTAAACTTATAGTATTTAATTTGTTCCTTAAATGAATTAACCCTAATATCATGAAGATAAACCCTATTATCAATTTCTTCTTTTGTTTTATTTGATAATTTTAGAAATTTTTCATACAAGCTAGTAGGCATTGATAATGTGCTTATATCACCCTTAAAACAATATCTACTCCCTAACATACTTTCAACTTCAGCAAACTTCTCTTGAAATTTAATAAGCTTCTGTGTAGGGAAATATGAAAATAGTGGTTTACAAGCAGCAAAAAAACTTGAAAAATGGGTTGTTAAAATATTTGTACTAACTGAAGAACTAAATAAAAATGCATGCTCTAACTTATTAACTTTGGACGATAAAAAACAAACTAAAGTCCCAAAATCTTTTATTATAAATAACTCATTAATTAAATTAAAAGATTTTTCTTCACTTCTAAAGTAGTATATTTTGAATCTAGGAGAATTCATTATTAATCTCATATCTTTAATAAAAGCTATTACTTTATCAACATTATTATTTAAATTAATTAAGTATGTAACATTCCACCCCAAATTTAGAGCTTTTATTAAAGCTGATTTCCACCTTACCGTAAAACTATCTTTTTTCATAAGAAAATCCAAATTATTATTAAGAGTTACAAATATATTCTTATCCTTTATTGATGTTATATTTATAGCATCCTCCAACATGTTTAATGCAAAATATAAAATATTTTTATGCCCATATATTATATTAATATTTTCTTTATGATTAGGAACTTGAGGGTACTCATAACCAGCATTTAAACTTTTATTTTTTACATCTGAATTGTCCCCTATATTATAATCATGTATAGGTTCTTTTACTTTTCTTTTTTCAGTAAATTTTTCAATAGAATATCCTTGAGATTCATAAAGATTTTTAGATATTATATCATCCAAATCTAAACTCTCATCATAAAGTTCTTTTATAGACCATTCTTTAAGCAAATTATTAATGGAGTTTCTTTGAGCAGAACTATATATATTGCTACAAAGAAACTTTGTTATTAAATTTATATAAGAAGAATTATAAGATGGAACTCTCTTGTCTCTTATCCATTTATATATTAACGAAGAATCAACATTTATTCCTCTAGCCAAAGTACTTCCCCTTATATTAAATATTTTTAACAATTCATTTAAACATAGTCCAAAGCTTTTTTCAGTCATTGCTTATAACTCCTTATAAAAAACTATTTTTGATATATTTCCACATGATTATATCAAATCTAACAAATAAAAAATCGTAATAATTTACCAATTTCCTGCATTATAATGTATTTTTCTTATTTGTCAGAGAAATTTCCAGGACAAACCCCCAGAATCGTTGAATATTTACTATTGAATTATTATTATTAAATAATATAATGTGCAATTTACTTAGGAGGAAATATATATGCTAAAAAACTTTAATGTAAAAACAAAAATATTCTTCTTGTCTTTTCTATTATTATTCTTCATTGCAATCAATTCTATTATTGGATCTATAAATATTTCTAGAGCGAACGATTCTTTGATAGATCTTTATAATAACAATTTACTTTCTATAAAATATCTGTTAGATAATAGGAATCAATCTAGAGCCATAGAAGGAGATATTTATTATTTAGTACTTAATTCAGAAAACAAGGAAAAACAACAAGAAAAGCTTAAAGATATAGAATACAGAATAAAAGTAGCTAATGAAAATTTTGATGCTTACAAATCCACCAATCTTGATGAAACAGAAAAAGAAATGTTAGCTAATATGGAAAAAACCTTAAGTATATATAGGGATAAAAGGCAGTCAGTCATAGACTTAGCATTACAAGGAAAAAAAGATGAAGCTACAAAAAACTTTGAAGAGATTGAACCAATAGCAAATGAATTTCAAAATAACTTAAACGAATTATCCGAATATAATATAAATAAAGCTGAAAAAACTAAAGATAATAATGTAAAAAAAACAGAAGAGACATTATGGATCTTCTTTATCCTTGGCGCAATTTGCTTTTTAATTGGTACATTTCTTGCTACTATAATCACAAAAAGTATTATATCCCCAATAACAAAAATTAAACAATTTGCCTCAAGGCTAGAAAATTCTGATTTCTCCACAAGTATTAGTGTAGATTCCAAAGATGAGTTAGGAGAGGTTTCAAAAGCTCTTAATAGTGCTCAAATTAATGTAGCTACTCTCATAAGCGAGGTGTTGAGTTCCATACAGAATCTTACTTCTGAAAGTGAGGAATTATACTCTATAGCTGAGGAACTTACTGCAAAAATGCAAGTGATAAATACTTCAACAGAGGAAATTGTAGCTGGTATCCATGATTCTAGTGCTGCTACAGAGGAAATTTCTGCATCTATTCAAGAAGTGGACTCAAATATTCAAGTATTATCAAATAAAGCGGTTGAAGGAAAGAAAAAATCTGAGTCTATAAAAGTAAGAGCTATAGAAATTAAAGATAAAAGTATTATTTCTGTTGATAAAACTGAACAACTTTATGAAGAAAAAGAAGAGAAAATATTAAATGCATTTAAAAAGGTCGAGGTTGTAGAAAACATAAAAGTAATGACTGATACCATATCAAGCATTGCTAATCAAACTAATCTCCTCGCACTTAATGCTGCTATTGAAGCTGCACGGGCAGGTGAACAAGGCAAAGGGTTCTCCGTTGTGGCTGAAGAAATAAGGAAATTAGCTGAACAAGCATCAGAATCAGTATTAGAAATACAAGATACAATAAAAGAAATTAATGAAGCCTTTTTTGATATTAAAGAAAACAGTAACGATATTTTAAATTTTATTCATAATGATGTAAGACCTCAGCTAAGTAATCTTACTGATACAGGAAACAAATACTATGAAGATGCAGGATTTGTTTTTGACATGTCAGAAGGAATTTCCTCTATGAGCGAGGAAGTAAATACTACAATGGAAGAGATAAGCTCTTCTATTGTAACTATGGCAGATAGCGCTTTAAAATCTAGCGAAAATGCAGAAAGTATTAAACATGGAATAAATGAGGCATTTTTAGGAATGGAGGATATATCTAAAAGTGCTCAAATTCAATCTGAAATGGCCCAAAAACTCAGTGTAATTGTAGAAAAATTTAAGATATAGCTTTTTTTTAAATATATATTTAACCCCCTCAGCCTATTATTGTACTGAGGGGGTTATTTTTTATTATATATTATCTCATAACCAATTCATCTGGAACATTTTCTTTGCCTTGTCCATAATAATCAAATATCTTAACCGCTTGTTCAATCTGTTCTTCGGTCATCATAGCTACATTATCACTCATTGATTTAGCTATACAATAGGTTTTTGCAGCCTCTTCTAAATATACACAAGAATATAAAGCTTGCTTTAATGAATTCCCTACTGTTATTACTCCATGATTTTTTAGAATAACTGCAAGTTTTCCATTTAGATTTTCAACTGCTTCTACTCCCATTTGTTCACTTGCTGCTGATGAAAAAGGACATACATTAACTGAACCTTTTGTAGCATTTGCAAGTGTAGTTAGATTACACTTAAACTCTTCTTCAACTAATCCTAATGCCGTTGCATAGGGCTGATGAGTGTGAATTACTGCATTAATCTCTGGCATATTATTATAGATATATAAGAGAGCCTTAGTATCAACTGATGCCTTTCTATTACCTTCTATAACCTTTCCAGATAGGTCCATAAGAATTATATCATCTGTTTCTAACTCTTCGTATATCATTCCAGAAGGTGTAACTAGTACCCTATCTTCATCTACCTTTAAGCTTACATTTCCTCCTGAAAGTGCAATCAATCCATATCTATCAAGTTTAATGCCAGCATTAATAACTTCCTTTTTTTCCTTATCGTACATTCTTCATCTTCCTTTCTGCATACCTTGCATTATTTACTTTTATTTTCTGTTTTAGAGAATTAGGATGTATAACTGCTTCAACTTTTAATAGTTTTTCTTCTAGCTCTTTATAATCGTTATAAGCCTTTAGATCTATCCAGTATCGTCCTTTAAATAGTGATGGATTATTAACCCTTATATACATCTTTCCAGCTAACTTCTGTTCTTTAATCTTAAAACTTTTTATATCGCTTTTGAGGTAAGCACAAGATTTATTGAAAGCTGAAAAAGTTATTTGATTATTGTCTATTACTATTTTTTCTGGATAAGCCACAGCTATAAAATTTGTTATAATATATATGTTTTAAT
>NZ_DCLI01000072.1:0-10006 GCF_002320975.1 Clostridium sp. UBA1652 | reverse complement strand
TATTTTTGCACTATTATAGTATATATAGAAAAATGAGGTCAGTAAAACAAGATTCTATATTATTAAATGCAAACATAGAGTTAGATGATACATTAAAACCATATTATATAGGTTCTTATGGACATTATAAATATGGAAGAAATGGAATAGAAGTTGATGGAGTAATTGTTTATGAACTTGAAACTGGAGAAACAAAGACCTACCCTAAGGATAAAACACCAGAATGGATAGATCAAATATATACTTATGATGTGGCAGAACAGTATAATGAGTTCCAAGGAAGATATAAAAAAGGATTAATCAATTCAAAAATAGGGCAGAAAGAGGTTCATATACCAACAAATTGGAGTTCTGGACTAAGTATAAATGGACTAGAAATTGAATCAACACAAGTTGTTCCTGTAGTTGGAAATGATGGAGAGATGTACTTTTTTACAGATCATACTAATACATCAGAGAACTCAACAACAATGACAGGGTATACATTAATGGATTCAAGAACAGGAGAAATGGTTTATTATAAGACTCCAGGACTATTAAATGGACAGGGAGCAATGAATTCTGTTGAAAAGTTATTAGGAGCTGATAAAGCAAATTGGGCAACATCTCAACCAATTCTTTATAATATCTATGGAGTAGATACGTGGATAGTTCCTGTAATAAATAGAACTGATGGTTCTTTTGTAAAACTAGGTTTAGTTGCAGCGGAGAGTAAGTATTCAATGTTAGCTGATAATAAAACAGATTTACTAGATTCCTTTAAGAAGGCTATAGCAGAAGGTAAGATTAATTCGAGTTCTGATGTTAAGATAAGCAATGATTCCGAAAGTATAAAAGAAAAAGAAATATCTGGTACAATATGGAGAATAAATCAAACAACCGAAGAGGGAAAAGCTATTTTCTATATTAAACTTGAAGATAATGAAAAGATTTTTATGATTAATAAAAATTTAAGTCCAGAGGTTATTTTAGCAAGAGATGGTGATAGCATTACTTTAAAATATATAGATATGGAAGAACAACAAGTACTTTCGGTTACAAGTTTTAATATAAATGAATAAAAATTTTAAGAGCAAGAAATAAATCTTGCTCTTTTATTAATTATCAAGCTATGTTAAAATAAGAACAAAAGTTCGATTAAGGTGATGAAGTATGAATAGAGTAAAGATATTACATGGAGCTGATTTTCATTTTGATACACCATTTAAGGAATTATCAGCGTCAATGGGCGAAAAAAGGAATGAAGATATAAAAAAAAGCTTTGAAAGTTTAATTAATATAGTTAAAGAAGAAGATGTTGAAATACTACTTCTATGTGGTGATATTTTTGATAATAAATGCATAAAGAAATCTACTTTAGAGTTTCTTAAGGATAGATTAGAAAGTATAAATAAAACTAAAGTTTTTATAGTAGCAGGAAATCATGATCCTCTTAATGATAGAAGTTTCTATAACCTATTGACATGGCCGGAAAATGTGCATATATTTTCAAATGACATGGAAGCTGTAGTATTAGAGGATTTGAAAACAGTAGTTTATGGTAAATCATTCAGCTCAAATTATGAAAAAGCTTCTCTGTTAAAGGGGTTTCAAGTTCCAGTAGAGCATAAAGAATATATTAATATAATGGCATTGCATGGAGAGATAGCTAGAGGTGAACAAGAGAATGAATATAATCCATTAACTCTTGAGGAAATAAGAAACAGTAAATTAGATTATCTAGCATTAGGACATAGACATGGATTTTCTAATATAAAAAGAGAAGGGGAAACCTTTTATGCTTATAGTGGATGCCCAGAAGGAAGAGGCTTTGATGAGTTAGGGGAAAAGGGGATAATAATTGGTGAAGTCTATAAAGGATATAATAATCTTAAGTTTAGAGCTATAAGTCAAAGAGTATATGAACTTATAGAGGTGGACTTAACAGGAATTAATTCACAAGAAGAGATACTAAGATCGATTATTAGTTCTGTAGATGAAAAGAAGAGAGTTAAAAATTTCTATAAAGTAATATTAAAAGGGGAGGTTTATAGTGATCTTCCTATAAATATCAAAAAACTTCAATATAGGTTAAAAGAAATGTTTTATTATATAAAGATAATAGATGAAACTACTGTGAAACTAGATTATGATATTGTAAAAAACGAAAACTCTCTGCGAGGTATATTTCTTAGAAAAGTATACAAGAGATTAGAAGAGGAACCAGAAAATAAAGAAGCTTTGGAACGAGCACTTAAACTAGCATTTAATGCCCTAAGAGAGGAGGACATTAATTTAGATGATTATTAAAAATATTAAAATAAAGAAGTTTGGTGTGTTAAAAGATAAGGAGATAGAATTTAAGGAAGGTATAAATATTATAAATGGGGAAAATGAAGCTGGAAAAACTACTTTACAACATTTTATAAAAGCGTTTCTTTATGGGATGAATTCTAAAAGAGGAAAGTCTATAAGGGATAATAGTCGAGCTAGATACGTTATGTTTGACGGAGAAAGAGCTTCAGGAGAAATGGAGCTAGAACATAATGGGGAAAATATAATAATTATAAGGTCCTTTGGAAATAGCAAAAAAGAAGATACAATTAAGGTTATTAATGAATTAACTGGAACAGAGATTGGAGAATTAAATCATAATGAGCCTGCTAAGACTATGATTAACATAAACTCAGAATCATTTGATAACACTGCTTTTATTAAAAGTTTAGGTACTTATTTAAATTCTTCTAAAGATGATGAAATAATGAATAAGCTTACTAATAGCCTTGAAAGTGGGGAGGAAGGGGTTTCTTATTTTAAGGCCTTAGCAAAACTTGAAGCCATAAGAAAAGCGTTAACTACAGCGAGAGGAAATGGTAAACTTGATATTTTAAGAGAGAGAAAAATATCAATTCTAGAAGAGCGAGAACAATTTTTAAAGGCCGCTGACCAGAATCTAGAGGATGAGATGAAGAGGATTAATCTTAGGGGTGAAATATCAACCTTAAGATTGAAGCTTAAGAAGCTTGAAGTATTTAAAAAACATTTAAAGAAAATAAAACTTCAAAAAGAATATAAAGATATACTTCAATATTTAAAGAAAAGTGAGGAGCTTAAAAGTAAAGCAAAAGCTATTGACGGAGAATTAGAAGCTGAGGAAGGATTAATAACTAAGGGGAAGATAGAAGAACTAAAAGAAGAAAATACTGTTCTTATGAGTTATTATAATTTAGCAGAAGATAAGGCTGAAGAAGGAAAAGAAATTGAAGCTGAAAAATTAGAAGTTGAAAAAATGTTAGAAGAGTTTTCTTCATTAATAGAGCTTGGAGATGAATTAGAAGACAAAATATTAAAAATATCAAAAGAAACAGAAAAGCACAAAGCTCAACTATTAGTTTATGAAGAAAATAAAAAAGAACTTATAGAGTTAGAGAGTCGACTAAGTTTTATAAAAAAATCTTTAGGAAGCTCAATTAAAATAGAAAATAAGGAAGATGAAATATATGAAGCTTTTAGAGATTACGAAAATAAATTATTTGAATTAAAAGGGAAAGTATTAGATAGAAAAATTGTAAATTCTTTAGAAGATTTAAAATCTGCCAGTCTAATAAGAAATTTATATTATATTTTAATTATTTTAGGGATAATTGGATCTGTTGCACTGATTTTTATTAAGCCTGTATTTTCAGTCGTACCTTTATTTTTTTCAGGTATTTTTTTGATTTCAAGTTTTAAATATTCTCAAAAGATTGAGAACTTAAAAAAGCAAAAAAATGAAAAAGAGTATATAGAACTTTTAGAAATCAATATAAATAAAATAGAAGCTAAGCTTATGGGATACGGGGAAGAGTTAGGGTTAAAATCCTATGAGGAGTTACCTAAAGCTTTATCTGAATATAAAAAGTATAAAGATGAAATGAAGACATTAGAAAGAATGATAGAAGAAAGAAATAGGCGCCTTACAAACTACAATATAGAAGAAGTAATTAACGCTCAATCTAATAATAATAAAATTATTGATAGAGTACTATCTTATACTTCATCTAAAGATACGGAAGAATTAATGGTTAAAATAAAAGAATTAAAATTAGTTAAATCGAGACAGGAAATCGTTATGCATAAATGGAGAACTTTTAATGCTGGATATGAGGCTTTAAAAGAAGATATAGATAATAGAGAAAAATCCTTAAATAGCAAATTAAAAATTCTTAAGCTTGATAAAATTCAATTACATGAATTACCTAAAGAGTTAGAGAAGTTAAGTGAAAAAATAAGTGAAAAAGATAAGATCTTATTAGCTTTAAATGGGGTTGAGGATACCTATACAGCCCTTCTAAAGGACAGGGATTTAGAGCATATGAAAGAAGAACTCAAGGAAATGTTAGCAGATTCATTGGAATATTCTTATGAAAGCGAAGAAGAAGTTGAAGAGGAAATCAAACTCTCACAAAATAAATTATTAGAAGATGAGAAGCTATTAAAAGATGTAGAAAATTCGGTGGCTAATAGATTTTTAGGAATAAGATCTATAATATCAATAGAAGGAGATTTTCAGGAAATTTCTGATAAAATATTTGAGTATGAAAGAGAATTAGAAGCTTTAGAGATAGCCAAGGAACTTTTAGAAGAATCTTTTAAAGAGTTACAGAAAAATATAGGGCCTGTATTAAATGAAAAGGTAGCTTATTATTTTAATAAATTAACTAATGGTAAATATACAGAAGTTAAGGTTGGAAGTGAGTATGAGTTATTAGTTAGAGAAGAAAATGGAGATATTATAAAAGGGGATTATTTAAGTAATGGAACCTGGGATCAGGTTTATCTTTCCTTAAGACTTGCACTTATAGATATGCTTTTCGAAGATAAAAAAGTTCCATTAATTTTTGATGATGCCTTTATCCAATATGATGACAAAAGGCTTGAAAACACTCTAAAAATTATAAGTGATTTAAGTGATAAGAGACAGATTATATTATTTAGTTGCCAAAAGAGAGAAGTTAATTTTTTGAGAAATGAAGCAAATATAATAAATTTATAGAGTAGGTTTTTAATATTACACTTAATGAGATATAATAGTAAGTATACTAAATTTTATGAGAAGTGGTGGGATTACATGAGAAGCACAGAGATTTATGAGAAAAATATAGAAAATACACGCAAAGATATTAATGAAGTAAATAAAGGAATAGATAGAGTAGCTTTATTAAGAGGGGTAAGTTTTATAGTTCTAATTATATTAGGTTATCAGTATTTCAAAAAAGGAAGTCCTATAATATTAGGTTTATCTTTAGTTCTAATAGGGGTGTTTATATATTTAGCTATTACTCATACAAGAGAAAAAGAAAAACTAAGAGAATTAGAATTATTAATAGGTATAAACGATGAACATTTAAGAAAAGCAGAAGGGTTATGGAAGGATTTTTCGGATAAAGGAGAAGATTTTTTAAAAGAAGATCATCCCTTTACAAATGACCTAGATATATTTGGTGAAAGTTCATTGTTTCAGTGGATAAATACAACGAAAACTTTTTATGGAAGAGTAGCTTTAGCTAAAATATTATCAGATAGTAAACTACCAACAAAAGATGAAGTTAAGAGAAGACAGAAAAGCATAAGAGAATTAGCAGATAAATTAGATTTTAGACAAAGACTTGAGTTAATACCATTAAAGCATAAAAGTTCAATAGAAAAAACAGAGAATTTTTTAAGTTGGGTTAAAGAAGAAAATAGCTGGTTTTTATCAAGTAATGTAAATATTTTAAGGATAATAATGCCTTGTATATCATTAATTACTATATTATTAATTACATTTTTTAAACTGCCTTTTAGCTTATTTTTCTTATCTATTATAATAAATGCAGGGATATTAAGCTTGAAGAAAAAAGAAATAGAAAAAGCTTTAGAGGAGATTTATTCTTTTAAAAAGAATCTAGCTGCTTATTATGAAGGGATAGAACTAATAGAAAACCAAACTTTTAATGAGGAACTTAATAAGTCTATAAAAGAGAAGATAAATTCTAAAGATGGTGTAAAAGCATCTAAAGAGATGAAGGAATTAAGTAATATAGGTGAATTACTTTTTGATAGGGCAAACATGATTTATTGGCTTTTAAATTCACTACTTATGTGGGATTTTATGCTTATGGCAAGATTAGAAAAGTGGAAAGCAAGAAATAGGGATAAGGTTGAAAATTGGCTTTTAGCTTTAGGTGATATGGAGGCGTACTCTTCACTAAGCAATGTATGTTATGATAAAGAATATTGGGTTTTCCCAGAAATATCAGATGAAGATATTATTGAAGGGGAAGATATTGCTCATCCATTAATTATACCTCAAGGAGTTGAAAATTCGTTTAATTTAAATGGTGAACTAAAAACTGCATTAATAACAGGTTCTAATATGTCAGGCAAAAGTACTTTTTTAAGAACAATAGGAATAAATATGATATTTTCATATTTAGGTTTGCCTATTAATGGAAAGAGTTTCAAGCTAGGCAGAATGATTCCGTATACTTGTATGAGAACAAAAGATAATTTAGAGGAAAGAATATCTTCTTTTTATGCAGAGATTTTAAGAGTGAAAAATATAATTGAAGCTACTAAAAGAGGGGAAAAGATATTTTTTCTTCTAGATGAAATCTTTAAAGGAACAAATTCTGTAGATAGACATTTAGGAGCAGAAATATTAATAAAACAGCTTATGGATAAAGGAGCTAAGGGGTTGGTATCAACCCATGACTTCGAGCTTTGCGATTTAGAGAAAGAAGATAGAAGAATAAAGAATCTACATTTTAGAGAATATTACGAAAACAATGAAATTAAATTTGATTATAAGTTAAGAGAGGGAAGATCCACTACCAGGAATGCTGTTTATCTTATGAAG
Organism: Clostridium sp. UBA1652; assembly: GCF_002320975.1. Classification (NCBI taxonomy): domain Bacteria; kingdom Bacillati; phylum Bacillota; class Clostridia; order Eubacteriales; family Clostridiaceae; genus Clostridium; species Clostridium sp. UBA1652. Next base: position 3,147 of record NZ_DCLI01000072.1, on the reverse strand, counting down.
ATGGCAGGTATAGAACTTCTAGATAAGGAGTAACTAGATATTAAAATCTAGTTACTTTTCTTCTAATTTAAGAAATTATAAAGCTAAAAGTGATATAATATTTTATATCATATACGCTTAACAGGAGGAAAAAATGGAATTAAACAAAAGTCAATGGAGATACGTAAACTCTAAGACTTTAGGGCATCAGTTTCTAAAGGGAGGAGAGTTTACAGGTAAAACAACCGCAGCAGTATACAGAATTATAAATTTAGAGAATAATTACAGACTTTTTCAGAATGAAAACATAGTATATGTGGTTTTAAGAGAAGAAGACAAAAAGAATATACAAGAAATATATGAAAAAGCAAAATTAGATTTAAATTATAGATATGATTCCTTATTTTCTTATTTTAATAAAGGCTTTGAAATACTTACTTTAAATGAATTAATAGAGATATATTCTCAAGGATATATGAGGGTGAAAAAAGTTAACTATAAATTTTCTAATGAGGAGAAGGAATATACCCTTTTAAAAGATTTATTAGTTGATTTTAAATTAACATATAAAAAATCTAAATTAATAGCCAATACTTCATTGGATTTCTTGTTAAAGGAAATAAAATGGATAAAAGCAAGTGGTTTTAGTAAAGATGAATATATGAATATAGATAGAAAAGGAAGAGATAAAAGAATTAAGAAAAATTCCTTATCAAGAGAGGGTATTTATTACTTAAAAGATAGGTATGATGCTACTCTAAGAGAGAATAATCTTATGGATAAGTGGGATAATATATTGTTTGCTTTGGAATTTGGAAAGAATTTCAATAAGACATATACACATATAATTCTCGATAATTGTGAGGCTTTAACTTTAGCTGAAATAAGATTTATTAACTCCCTATTAGTTATGGAAAAATACAGTTCCTTAACCTATGTATTGGGTGAAAATAAAGAATCAAGAGAAAATACATGGTTTATTAAAGGAAGAAAATATAATGTGTTAGATGAAACCAATATAAATAGAAGTTTTCTTTTAAAAAATAGTTACAAGTCTAAAAAACAGAACTGGAATTCAATAGAAGAATTCAGGTTTATTAATCTAAGAAATAAGATTTTTAAAGATTTTTCTAGAGATACGGCATCTAATGAAAAAGAACTTGTAATTAAAGAGGGAGATCAGTCTTATATTTATAATGAGGGGAATTTAAAAGAATATCCTCTGTTCTCTAATATAGCAGCCGGTGAACCTATTTTAATGAATGAAAATGTGGAAGATAGCTTTTTACTACCAGAAGATTGGATAAGAAATTCAAAGGATGTATTTCTTTTAAAGGTAAAAGGAGACTCTATGGAAAATATCAATATATTAAATGGGGATTTAGTGGTTATAAGAAAACAGGCAACAGCAGATCATAATGATATAGTAGCTGTAGATATAGATAGAAGCTCTACGCTAAAGAGGTTAGATATGAGTGGAGAAAGTCCTCTACTAATGCCTGAAAATGAGAAATATGAGCCTATATCTCTAGAAGGAAGAGATGCAAACATATTAGGGGTTGCTATAGGGGTTATAAAGAAACTAGGGTAATTAATTAGGGTAAAGGAGTAAAAATGGGATTTGTTATTATAGATTTAGAGTTTAATAACTTAAGAGAAATAACAAAATATATTCCAAGTTTTTATCAAGAATATACGCAGTTAGGAAATACAATTATTGAAAATGAGATTATAGAAATAGGTGCAGTTAAGCTAGATAGGTATATGAATAAAATAGATGAGTTGAAACTTTATATAAAACCAGCTATATTCAAAATATTAAATCCAAAGATAGCTTCAATGACAGGTATAACACAAGAGTCTATAAATAGAGGTATTGAATTTTCAGAAGCCATGAATGTGTTTAAGGATTTTGTAGGGGAGCAGGATATAATATGTACCTGGTCAAAAAATGATATTGTAGAAATAATAGTTAATGCTAAATATCATAAGTATGATCAGATAGATTGGTTAAATGAATATTTGGATATTCAGGAGTATTGTACTGGAGTTTTAGCTCACAAGAAATCTATCAGTCTCAAAAATGCACTTCAAGAACTTAAGATTAAAGTTGAAGATAATAATAAACTTCACGATGCGCTTAATGATGCAGAATACACTTCTAAAGTATTTAAGCGAGTTTATAATCCCAGAGTTGTTAAAAATCATATTATAAATGACATATATAATATGCCTGCTGTTACAATTAAAAATCTAAAGGAATTAAGCCTAGATTATAACAAAATAAATATGAACTGCCCTAGGTGCAAAAATAAGATGAATACAGATAATCCTCTAAGGCTAATTAGTTGGAGATTTATGGGGACTGATTATTGCGAAAAGTGTAAAAGTAAAGTTCTTCATGAAGTGATAGTGAAAAGAACTTTAAGTGGGGATGAGATATATAGTGAAATAAAAACATTATTAAATGAGGTTGAGTATATGAATTACTGCTATAAACTAAAAAAAGCGGCTAAATAAATGTACAAACTTATGGAATTGAGAGTATATTAAAAATTAACTGTGTAATTTAACAAATACGAATAAATTAATTAAACTATAACATTTACATTTTAAATATGCTAAAATATAAATGATGATAATTATAAGTTTGAAAGGAAAGAATATGAATATAGCATTTTTTCTAACGCCTAAAAATGAAGTTGTTTACGAAAATTTAGATGCTACAATGAGGCAGGTAATGGAGAGAATGGAGCATCATGGATATACTGCTATACCACTTATAGACAAGTCTGGTAGATACGTAGGAACATTAACAGAAGGTGATTTATTGTGGAAGCTAAAAAACACACCAGAATTAACTTTTGTTAATACAGAAACAGTTAAAGTTAAAGATATTCCAAGAAGAATAAAACATAAAAGTGTTCAAATAAGTGCATCAATAGAAAGTTTAATTTCTCTAGCTGTAAGCCAAAATTTTGTTCCTGTAATTGATGACAACGGAACCTTTATAGGAATAATTAAAAGAAGTGATATAATTAATCATTGTTATAATGGAATGAAGCAAAATCAATTATAGTATGTTCCAGCTATCTTTGTAAGTTTAAGATAGCTGGTTTTGTTTGTTTGACAGCATAAGATAATTTATATATATATATTCTAATAAAG